>JAPPDQ010000266.1 GCA_028875495.1 Chloroflexota bacterium | reverse complement strand
GATCCAGCCTGCGGGGACGACGCTGCGGATGCCGAGCCGACTATCTTCGAACGGAACCAGCGCAATCCCGGTGGTGGCCGGAGTCTTGAACGCGACCTGTGGAAGTTCGGCGATGCAGGAGGAGTCAGGCTCCTGGGCAGGGTCGCGGAGGAAGTCCAGGGTAATGTCGAATGAGCAGTCGCTGGATCCGAGCACGCCGTGGGCGCCGCTTGGGAACTCGACGTAGTGGCTTCCAACTATGGCGGATTCGGCGCGGCGGCCCCATGCCGGGGGAGTGATGGGGTCGAAGCGGCCTGCCAGGACCAGCGTCGGGATGTCGGCATCCACGGGTCTCGATTTGATGTCGTTCGGCTCAGAACCCCAGAACTCGCAAATGTCGAATATCGAGTCCGGTTCGAGGTACGGGGCAAGCTGAGGGTGCGAGCCGGAGGCTAACTCGACCTGCGCTTGAGTCGTGAAAGGCGCCTCGTCGGCACAGTTGAAGGAGAAGTACATACCGGAGCTTCGGAACTCGATCTGTCCGATTATGGTCCCGAAGACGAGCTCGAACATATCGAACTCGTACTCCGCCGCGTCGTAGATGAGCTCAGGCAACAGGGGGATGAAGTCCTTGACGTAAAGCGCGTCGAATACGGTATCGACGAGCCTGTCACCGGTTACAACGACTTCGTGCGACTGGCGAGTGAAGGGATTGAAGACGGTGGTCCTGCCGGGCTGCGCGTCGAGGAGGGCGGCAGTGTCGAAGAGCTTGGACTCGAGATCGGGGTAGGCGCGACTGCAGGTGGGGCTCGCCGCGCACTCGTCGAAGAGGGTCTTGAATGCCCGATCGGCATTCGGAACGATGGACGGATAGAAGTCGACGTCGAGCGGGAAGGTCGAGTCGAGGATGACGCTGCGTATTCCCTGCGGGTAATCGCGCATGGTAGCGAGCGCGAGCCTCGCCCCATAGGACACGCCGTAGAGGTTCCATTCCGGTATGCCCAAGGCCATTCGCAGGTCTCGCACGTCTGCGGCATTCTCGGCAGTGTTGTAGCCGGTGAGGTCGACGCCCTCTTCAACGAGGCGCTCCCTGCAGGTCCGCAAGGCCTCGACGTGGAGGGCCTCTTCCTCCTCCATGGTCAGGTGTTGGTTGAGGTTGTCGAAGATGGATTGCGCATCCTCTGGGCAGTCGAGGACGGGTTCCGAGGCCCCGACGCCGCGCTGATCGAACACGATCACGTCGCGCTCTGCGAGGAAGGGTGCAAACGGGGAAAGTTGGTATGGGGCGGTCTCGATGATGCTGGAGCCGGGCCCGCCCGCGAGGTACAGGAGCGGATCGGGCGCGGGATTGCGTGAGTATGTACCAAAGACCATGACGTGGAGCTTGATCGTGCGCGAGTCCGGGTCGGTGCGGTTCTCGGGAACGACGAGGTTCCCGCACTGAACGATGACGCCCTGAGGCTCTCTTATCTTGCAGACGTCCGGCTCGAAGAATGCGTCAGTTTCGGGAAGGGTCTCCACTATGGGCGTGGGCGCAGGATCGGCGGGAACGGGCGTGTCGGCAGGAGGAGCCGTCGGAGTCGGACCGACCGTGGGAGGAGCAGACGCGGGAGTAGCGGTCGCGAACTGGGGTATGGATTCCGGGTCATCCCTGCCGCACGCGAGAGTCAGGGCAAGCGCGATCAGGGTGAATGGTACGAGAAGGAGTCGGGGCATTGGCGTCGCTTTCAGGGAGTGTCGTCCGATTGGTTGTTGGATTCGAGGAAGGCGGCGACTTCCTGCGCGGTTGGCATGGCTTCGGTGTCTCCGCGCCGGGTGCAGATCAAGGCGCCGCAAACATTTGCGACCGCGAGGCTCCGTTCCAGCACCTTCCGCCGCTTGTCGTCGCTCGCGGCGAGGAAGCTCTTGACGGTCCCCTGCCGGAAGACCTCCGCTAGGAACCCGGCTATGAAGGCGTCGCCCGCGCCTACGGGATCGACAAAGTCGATGGAGTAGCCGGGGTGTTCGACCAGGTTCGCTCCGTCGAAGGCGATGGCCCCGTCGGCGTCGCGAGTGACGATCACCAGACGGCCGTTGATGCGCTGGAAGCGGCGGGCGTACTCCTCGGCTGAGAGGCCCCAGCCCCACACGGTCTCGGCCTCGTCGTGGCCGACCTTGAATACCGACGAGTAAGGGAGCATCTCATCGAAGACGGGCCGCGCATCGGACGGTTCCCAGATGGGAGGACGGTAGTTGACGTCGAAGACGACGGGCACGTTGCTCTTGTGGGCGTACCCGATGGTCTGAAAGATGGCGTCGTGGGTGGTCGGGCTGAGGGCGGGGGTGATGCCGGTGACGTGCAGGGCGTCGGCGTCGGTGAGGTGCGGGCGGACGTCGTCGAAGGTCACGGTGCTGGCGGCGCTGCCCTTGCGACGGTAGCTCTTTACGATGCTGCCGTCCTGCATGTGGTTGACGTAGGCGATGCCGGAGGGGTTCTCCCGGACCTGTGGAGCGACGACGGTGGTGCGCCCGTCCAGCGAGCGGAGTATGGTGTCGCCCTCATCGTCCATGCCGAGCTTGCTGACCCATACGGTCTCGAGGCCGGGCACGTCGAGGCGCTCAAGATCGAGGCAGACGTTGGACTCGGCGCCGGCGCAGTAGACCTCGTATGGACCGTCGACGTTGGGGTCAAAGGGGCCAAGGTACTTGGCGTTGTAGGAGACCATCGTCTCGCCGAAGGTCACGAGTTTTGTCATTCGGGGCGTGCTCTTGGTGGGTCGGGGGGAGATGCGGTTGTTGTTCCATTCTAGCATTTTGGCGGGGCAGGATAGGTCGGGGGTGTTGGCCGACAGGAGTAGGTAAAACGGATTCATAGCTATGATCCGGCCCGGTCTGCCTGCCATACCTCTGAAAATAGCTGCCCTA
>JAPPDQ010000243.1 GCA_028875495.1 Chloroflexota bacterium | reverse complement strand
CTGGCGCTCCGACACCAACTTCATGACCGCGCTGGCCGACGTGAGGGTCCTCCCCCAGAGCCTCCAAGACTGCTGGGAACGCCTAACCGCCGCCTGGCCCCGCTAGTGACAGACCCAACTTGTCGGACGCTAAAGAAGCGGAGACAAACGAACTCTATTACCTTAGCCCGTTTCTCGCGTAGGCGTCCATTTCCATCGTAATCGGCATCATCTTTAGGGGGACATACCTATCAGGTGCGTGATGTTTGCCCCAATCTGGGTCAGATGAGAAGCAGTAGTGGAGCCACTCTGGGTACCAGCCTCTGTGGTTCTGAAAATAAACATATTGATGATAATGAGGCCACGATAGGGGCCAACGCGCACTGCCAAGTACAGAATTGTTGGGGTATACGATCGGTGGGTGCCATTGATTTCGAATGTCGTATGCCTCACAATCCTGTGACGTCTTGATCTCACAATTAAAGACTCGTGAAACCCATGTCCGATAGTCATCAATTTTAACCTGATTTGAAATACTGCCCGGACCCGGAAACTCTCCCGCAGCACCGTATGCAAGTGCTTCAATGAATGCAAGTATACGTTCGACCTTATCGTCCGATGACAGAAGGTCTACAGAAGTATGTATACAATTAACGAAGCTTAGGGCTGCCAACGGATAGATGTCATGTGCAGGACTGTAAGGCTTGGAGTTCGGATAATCTTCTATCCGTAGCAGCAACAACGGAGGGAATACGATCCTAGGCCCAGGTGAACAGGTGCCTTCCTCCGTGCTATTGCCATTATGGATTGTGAACTCTAGCTTCTGGCCTTCAACCAGCGACCGCCTCTCGTAGGATGTGCGGCCGTGGTGCTTGGTCGGGGCCCAGCTACCGAAGTCAATACGTTCCCAACCGCCCCATTGATCGCGCTCTCGCCAACGCCGCTTCGCAGTGCCGTCGATCCATACGTCGAAGTTGCCATCACCGTTGTTTCTGTTACCTACGGACTCATTGAATGCGGGCCAATATGCATATACCTCGTAGGTACCGGTATCTGAGATATTTCCGAAGTCATAGTATGCAAATGTGCTGTAATCCCCCTTCACTCCGCACGCATACTGATGCTGGCCCTGATAGCTCCGATGATCAGTATGTGTGTACACATGTGACATCTTGCCATTTCGATTCTCATGTATTGTCGGCAGAGCTATCTTATAGTTGGTGGGTTCAAACAAGGGATACTCCTCTTCTGACAATTGCGCGTCAGAAGATGGAGCGGTCAGTAGACCTACTAGGCCGATACATATTATCAACATAATAGTCTTGCGAAGACCGACAACAATATTCGAGTTCACTTGATCGGCGTGTGTTGCCGGGTTGGTTCGGCTGCCGCGGCCGCAGACTTTGGAGTGACGTTGCATCTCTATCGTTTCTCTACTGATGAGTTCAACTCGCGAGTCGCTTGGCATGGTTCTCGAAGTGGATGAACCGGTAATCCCCTTGGTATGGGCCGGTTCCCTTTTCGACCGTGCGGCTGGTACGAATTCCGCATCGTCCGTTGTAGTTTCCATCGGAAATGATTATCGAACCGTCTGGATTTGTCGCCTCTACATAGGCGAGATGGCCGAAGAACTGGCCGGTTTCGCTGTCCAACGCAGTATCGTTCCGGACGAGTACCGATCCGGGAGCGGGGCTCTTGTCTACTCTTATCCCGATCCGCTCAGCGCAATCGTCCCATTGACGCGCATGGCCCCATCTCGCTACTTGAGCACGGTCTATGGCGGCGCATGGTGCTGCTCGCCACTGGTTGTAGAATCCATATTTGCCTGCGTATGCATGGTCGTTCTCACCGACACCGTTCTCTCTGAGACGCCAGGCGACGTATGAAGTGCATTGACCAAGCTGGTAGCCGTCCCAATCAGGGTCACGCCCCCAACAATCGGTTACCGTTGGGTAGCTCGTGCTCAGTCTTGTACGGGGCAATGTCGTAGTCGGAGGGGGTGTTCGGTCGTTGAAGGTGATCTCGTTCGACCGGACTCCGTTGACGACCACTTGGGCGGTTACATCGTCATCCCAGAAGATGCAGCCGCGGCGTGGATCGCCTAACCAATTGAATGGGCCGAATCCTCGTTGACCGTTGCTCCAGCACTCCGTCTGGTACGGCGGCTGCGGCCAGCCACCAATGTACTCGTAGCGGAGGTACCGGCAGGACGTGTCGGGTGGGCAGTCGCTTCGGCCGCTCGCGTCGCTACCCCAGGAGATCCGGAGTTCAAGTTCAGAGGGGTCTTCGTCGTCGGGGTCGCCGGGCTCGCTTAGCTTCTCGGGTGTGGTGGAGTCCGGACGCTGGCATTCACCGCTGGCCTCGTAGTCGACCCAGTGATGCTGCTTGAGGTGGTAGCAAGCGATGTAGGCCGAGTTCGCCTCGCCAGGTGCCAGATTCAGCTTCGCGCCCCGGAGCGGCTGGCTCATCACTGACATGAGCTGCTCGGGAGTCGGGGGCTGGTCGATGTCGCCGTCCTCCCACGGATGCTCCCAGTCGTAGAAGGCGTGGCCGATCTCGTGGGCGACGGTGTAGTAGAAGGATTGCCGCCGCGTGTAGCCGAGGTTCTTCTCGGGCGGCTCGTGGTTCGCGACGGTGAGCGATATGGCGGGCCCGGTCCCCTGGCCCGCGTATCCGATCGTGTCCTCTGGGCCCGAAGCCATGTTGGCGAGAATCACGGACCGCAGGTTCCCCGTCCGGGCCTCGGCCGCGGCGTTGCACGGATCCTGCCAGCCAGCGCTCCAGGCTCTTGCCTGGCTCTTGCGGCGCCATTCGCTGAGTGTTTGGTCTCTCCAGTTGTGACCGGGCGGCAGGATGTCGGCCGGCAGTATCCCGCCGACACGGAACGTGATCGTGGTCCCGCGGGTCCCG
>JAPPDQ010000443.1 GCA_028875495.1 Chloroflexota bacterium | reverse complement strand
ATCATGGGGTCTCTCTTTGGGGAGGTGTACGGCTATATTCAGCAGAATGGACAGACTCCTACAGGCATGCCCTTCTCGCGCTATCACTCGATGGACGGCAACGCGGTGGACATGGAATGCGGGATGCCCGTAGCGTCACCAATGGAAGGCAAGGGTCGGGTCCAAGCCGGGGAGCTGCCGGCGGGAACCGTGGCTGCGGTCACGCACATGGGGCCGTATGAAGGCCTCTCGAAGACGTGGATGGCACTCACTGGGTGGATGGAGTCACAAGGCCTCCAACCGGCGGGCGCGCCCTGGGAGGTCTATGTTACCGATCCCGGCGCGGAGCCCGATCAGGCGAAGTGGCGGACGGATATTTTCTTCCCAGTAAGTTGATTGGATTTGGAGTGGCGTATCGAGGTCAGTCGAAGTTCCCAGGTGAACCTCGACTGCGGTGACGCTCGTTTCGGTCTTCGCGAGTTCGGGATGTCCCAAATTGTTGCTACGTTCGGTGTAGCTGTGAAACTGGTATGAAGGCTTGCGTCCTTGTGATATAATGCTCCGCGACTCCGTAATCAGACGCAACCTCGTTCCGCTTCCGCGTTATCCCCAAGCTACATAGCCTCAGGACCGAATGTGACGCTTGCTACGATGAGGAGATTTCAGAACACAGGAGTGTCGCATGAACATCTATGTAGGCAACCTTTCCTTCGATGAATCGGATGAGACCTTGGAGGCCGCCTTCTCCCCCCACGGCGAAGTGCAGTCCGCCAGGGTCATAACTGACAGGTACTCGGGCCGTTCGCGCGGTTTCGGCTTCGTTGAGATGCCGAACCAAGACGAGGCCGAGGCTGCGATTGCAGCCCTTAATGGGACCGAGCTCAGTGGCCGGATGTTGACGGTCAATGAGTCCAGGCCACGCGAGGGCGGTCGTGGCGGCGGCGGTCGCGGCGGCGGTGGCGGTGGCGGTGGTGGATACGGCGGGGGTTCCCGCTGGTAGGCTAGACCGAACCTACTCGGACTATCGTCCTGCCCGCTAGGAAGAAGCGGACGGAAGGGTAGGCGGTAGTCCGTCGTAGCGGACACGAGACCACGATGTGCTCGTGTAATGTCGGTGAGGCCCCCCTAGAATCTCTGATCGCAATGTGACCTGCGCGGGCGGAGTCGTTCAAATTTGATAGTTATCGGGCGCTTGTATGACCGATATTTCGTGATAGAATGTGCGCGTTTGAGGAGAGAAGAAAACTCACGCACCTAACCCAGCCGCGTTTCAGGGCGTTTGGATGAGTGGCGATTAAACAAGGAGACCGTTCGTATGGAACTAAACGTTGAACGTGATGGCGGCACCGTAGTTGTAGGAGCCGGAGAACGCATCGACGGCACCAACGC
This sequence comes from Chloroflexota bacterium, assembly GCA_028875495.1. Lineage (GTDB taxonomy): Bacteria > Chloroflexota > Dehalococcoidia > Lucifugimonadales > VXLM01 > VXLM01. Next base: position 1,521 of record JAPPDQ010000443.1, on the reverse strand, counting down.
CCGCGAATTTCAGAGTGCGCTGGAAGACGCAATCGAAGAAACTGACCGTGCCGTGATTTTGGACCTGGCAGACCTCACCTACATCAGCAGCGCGGGTCTCCGGGCAATCCTCATGACTGCCAGATCGCTCCGAAGACAGGACGCGGCGCTTGCCGTCTGTTCGTTGACGGATTCTGTCCGTGAGGTCTTCGAGATTAGCGGCTTCAACCAGATCATCCCCGTCCACTCCTCAAGGGACGACGCGGTCAACGCTCTCAACGGCTGAACCCCTCCCGGTGACGTTTGTAGCGCCGGGAACACCGCGGCGAAGCGGTGTGTCGCGGACCTTAACGTGAAGCAGGGGGACAGGAGCAATGCCAGCACTGCACCGGATTCTGATCGTTGACGACGAACCTGACCTTGAGCCGCTGATACTACAGCGTATGCGGCGTAAGATTAAGGCAGGTCTGTATGAATTCCTTTTCGCTGCGAACGGTGTGAAGGCCCTTGAAGCTCTGAAAGAACGACCGGACATTGACATCGTCATCTCTGACATCAACATGCCGGAAATGGACGGTCTCACATTGCTGGAGCAGATCCGGAAAGTCGATCCAAACATCCGGGCAATTATCGTATCTGCGTATGGTGACATGAAGAATATCCGCACGGCGATGAGGAGAGGCGCTGTAGATTTCATAACCAAGCCAATCGACTTCGAAGACTTCGATGAGACAATTGAGCGCACGGTTATTCAACTCAGAGAGTGGAAGGTAGCCCTCCTGGCGCGGGATGCTATGGTCGCCTCCCAATCCGGTGGAGACTCCACTACCGGCACCTAGCAATAGCAGGTCACATTTGAGCTACCTTGTGAAGTAAGAGAGACAGAAGTGAATAAACGACCATACCGGATTCTCGTTGTCGACGACGAGCCGGACCTCGAGCCGCTGATACTGCAGCGTATGAGACGGAAGATCCGTTCCGGCTCGTACAGCTTCGAGTTCGCTCGCAACGGCGTCGAAGCCCTCGAGATGCTGAATATACATCAGGATATCGACATGGTCGTCTCGGACATCAACATGCCGCAGATGGACGGCCTCACCCTTCTGGAGCAGATACCGAAGGTAGATCCTGACATCCGCTCAATCATCATATCGGCGTACGGCGACATGAAGAACATCCGCACGGCAATGAACCGGGGAGCGTTCGATTTCGTCACCAAGCCTCTGGACTTCGAGGATCTGCAGGTCACCATAGACCGTACACTTCGCCATCTCGAAGAGTGGCGGGAGGCGCTCGCATCGCGCGACAAGCTGGTGGCCCTGCAAAACGAGCTTGACGTCGCGAGCAGCACCCAGCAGTCGATCCTGCCGAAGGTATTCCCCAGCAGTTCCAGCTATCAGGTATTCGGCCACATGGAGCCCGCACGGAATGTTGGGGGGGACTTTTTTGATGTAATTCGCCTAGACCGCGGCCAAGTCGGACTAGCGATAGCGGACGTATCCGATAAGGGTGTACCGGCGGCGCTGTTCATGATGTCCAGCC
>JAPPDQ010000102.1 GCA_028875495.1 Chloroflexota bacterium | reverse complement strand
GGGCCTTCGGCAGCCACATCGACGAATCGCGGATGGACAACCCGCGCGAGTGGTTTGAGCTCGGCGACTACATCGGCGCGTTCGACGGCTCGGACCCCGTCGGAGTCACCGAGCTATTCCCGTTCGACATCACCGTCCCCGGTGGGAGCGTCACCGCTGCCTGCATCGGTGGCGTGACCGTTCTGCCTTCGCACCGCAGGCGCGGCCTCCTCACCGAGATGATGAAGCGCCAGCTTACCGAAGCCTACGAGCGCGGACTGCCGGTGTCACCGCTTGGCGCGTCCGAGGCCCCAATCTATGGCCGCTACGGGTACGGCAAGGCCAGCGAGGGAGAGGGCTGGAAGATCGACCGCCATCGCGCCGCCTTCCGCCAGGACTACTCTTGGGACGGTTCGATCAAGATGATTGAAACCGAACGAGCGCGAGAGGTTTTCCCCGAGGTCTATCGCCGGACAGGAAAGGGCCGCGCGGGCATAATCCAGCCTCCGAAACCCTGGTGGGACAGTGAGTTCGACGACAGTTCCCGGCGCAAGAAGAACCAGCCCGCCAACTTCTACGTCGAATACCGGGAGGACGATGTTGAAGGCTGCGCCTACTACCGCATCAAGGACGGCACTCTCAGTGTGTGGATGCTCCTCGCCTGCACCGACGCCGCCTACGGCGCCCTCTTGAGGTACTGCCTTGACGTCGACCTCATCAAGACCATCCAGGTCTGGTCGCGCCCCGTGGACGATCCCTTGATCTGGATGCTCCACGACCCCAGGGCCCTGAAGCGCAGGATCTTCGATTGGGTATGGCTCCGCTTGGTCGACGTCCCGAAGGCCCTGTCCTCCAGGACATATGCCATCGACGGCGAGATAGTCTTCGAAGTCCGCGACAGCTTCTGCCCGTGGAACGACGGAACTTACCAGCTAACCGGCAGCCCATCCGGCGCGATCTGCAAAGCCACCACCAAGTCGCCCGATCTCAGCCTCAAAGTCGACGACCTAGCCGTTCCCTACCTCGGAGGCTTCCCCTTCACGCCCCTGGCTCACGCTGGCCGCGTCGAAGAACACACCCCCGACGCGCTCCTCCGCGCCGACACAATGTTCGCCACGCAGTTGAAACCGTGGTCGCCGATGCTGACGTAGGGAGAGGTGCTCGTATCCCCTCTCCCGTCGTGGGAGAGGGCTAGGGTGAGGGTGTTTTGAGTAAGCAAACAAAATCGAATGGAACCAGTAGTAGTGGCTGGTTCTGTTGGCAAGGACACCCCTCACCCAACCAGCCCACGCGCCTCCGCGACGATATCCTCAGCCGACAGCCCCACATACCTCATCAAATCGTCCGCTGAGCGCCCCGACTTCGGGATGCGCTTGACGTACATTTGCTTGACCCTGAAGCTGCCGCCGTGCTCCATGAGCGCCTCGACGACCTCGGAGCCGAAGCCCGCGCCGTAGTTGTCCTCCACCGTCACAACCCTGCCGCCGCTGGCTTGGGCTGACTGCGCGATAGCCTCCGCGTCGAACGGTAGCGAGTACAGGTCGATGAGACCGGCTTTAGTGCCTTCTTCCGACAGCGTTGCCAACGCCTGAAGCGCCTCGTGTACCGCATACCCCGACGCTACGATCAACACGTCGGCGCCCTCGGCGAGAACACCGTGCCCTCCGAGAGTGAATTCAGCGTAGAGGTCATACAGGAACGGCGTATCCGGCCTCGCGGCGCGGAGGTAGCAAGCGCCCTCATGCTCCGCCATCAGAACGGTCAGCCCATACGTCGACACCGCGTCCGCTGGATTGAGGATGTACAACCCGGGTCCGCCTGCGTCGGACTCGACCTTCGCCATCGACCGGAAGAACGCCACGTCGGCAAGGGCCATCTGGCTCGGCCCATCGGCGGCGATGTTCACCCCGACGTGCGAGCCGACGACCTTGAGGTTCAGCCTGCTGATGAAGCCCATCTCAAACTGGTCGTACCCACGCGCCACGAACTTCCCGAAGCTCGACGCGAACGGTATCTTGCCGCCCGACGCCAGTCCTGCTGCGCACGATATGAGGTGCTGCTCTGCTATCCGGCACTCGAAGAAGCGATGCGCCAGGTCGGGGTCCTGCGAAAAATACTCGGCGAAAGTCGAGTTCTTCACGTCCCCATCCAGCGCGACCACGTCCGGGTTCGTATGACCAAGCGCCTGAAGTGCGATGCCATATCCCTTTCTGGGCGCGAACTTCCCATCCGCAAGAGCGGATGCCTGCCCGTAGGTATTCATCGCCTCGACGAATCCCGGTGGCGACTCGCATCCGGCAGTCGGTGGCGCCGTCGCGGGAGCCGCGCTGGCCTTCAGGTCACCGTTCGACCCTGACGCTCCCAGACTTGCCGCCGTCTCTTCCAGTTCCTTCAGTGCGGCTGTCTCGTCGTCGCCAGTCAGCGGCTTGCCGTGCAGACCGTCACCAGCCGTCTTGACGAACCCCCAGCCCTTTACCGTCTCCGCAACGATGGCAAACGGCCTGGCACTGGCATCGTCCGTGTGGCGAACGTGTTCTATAAGCGCGTCCCGCACGGCAACCGGGTCATGACCGTCGATTACCGCCACGTCGAATCCTGCTCCACGCAGCTTGGCCGCGATTACCTCCGGCGACTGCTGGGCGCTCACCGGGTCGGACTGCCCATACCCGTTGCAATTGAATATTGGGCAGACGGCGTTCAGCCCGTAGTCGACGATGAAGTCGACCGCCTCCCACACCTGTCCCTCACGGCTCTCGCCGTCACCGATGATGCAGAATACCCGTTTATCTGAGCCGTCCAGCCGTCCGGCCGCCGCAAGACCCGCCGCGATGGAGAGTCCCTGTCCCAGCGACCCCGTCGCCGCCGGGAAGAACGGAAACCCCTCCGCCGGATTCGGCCGCCCGTCGATCTCGCTGTCGGTGGCACGCAGG
>JAPPDQ010000544.1 GCA_028875495.1 Chloroflexota bacterium | reverse complement strand
CCTTCTCCCTCCGATGAGACGTTCACGTCGAGCGGAATCTCGAAGTGCCCCATCCCGCTGTCGAAGTCCGGGCCATCACCCTTAAGGTCGCGTGGGCCGTTCCACACCGCGCCGCGCGACGCCACGACGACGGGCAGGGGAGTAGAGGAGTCGTCCCCGTATGCCTCCACCATCCCGCACGCCGTGTTGATGAAGTCCCCCGACTCGTCCGTGAAGTCGGTCGTGACGGCAACGAACCTCTCGCTAATGTTCAGCCCGTCGATCGACATCGTCCTTACCGGCGTTCCCTTCGCTACGACAAGCTCGCCATGGTAGTTCCGCACCTCGCGCGGAGCCGGCTCCACCCGCTCCGTCACCGACAAGGCAGCGTCAAGCCGCGTATACCGCCCGTTGTCGTCGCTCGTCCAAAGCTGCAGGTTCTCAGGACGGACGCGGGTAGGGGAGGCGTCCCTTTTCAGCAACCGTATCCGGGTAACCGAAGCCTCATGTCCCGCCCTCGTGTCAGGCCGCCTTCTCAGTCGCGTGTGAGGGTACCGCTCGAGGAACGGGATCACCTGCGGCACGGACCCACCGATCTGTTCGAGCCCGCTAAGCCTCCTCCCACTGCACGGCCCGTTGATGCCCGACATCCCCGTGTTGTACGGCTTGAGCACACCGTAGATCTCCAACCCATGTCGGTGTGCCACCGGCACAGCCGCCTTCAACGGCTCCCCGATGGCCTCAAGTGTCTGCGTCCCGTACGGAATCTGCGCATTCTCATACAGACTCCCCGCCCACAGTGACTCCGGATCCACGTCCCCGTAGTAGAGCCAGTACACCCGCTGAACGCCCATGCTCCTCAGCGTGCCTACTAGCGCGTCGAGAAGCCGCGCATCGTAGGGCCCGGGCATAACGTCGTCCGGAAAGTCCACGGTCGCCGACAGTACGAAAGGATGCTTGCCCATTCATCACCTTAAGGAAAAGAGTTTCGTGGATTCTAGCAGACAGAAGATTTACTTCGACGTCACAACATTAGCGCTGGACGTCCACTCCCCAATCACAGAGAAAAACACGCAACCCCATTCGCCCTGAGCAGTATTACACCCCGTGCGCTGGGCCGAGCAGGGGAATCAGTAACTGCCACTAAGGCTGGGTAATCACGTGAAGGTCGTCTGGTGGAAAATCTATTCTACTCTTCTTACCTCTGCGGTCTCTGTGTTCTCTGCGGTGAATCTTCTTCTTGTTTTGAGCAGTTACTTGAAAGCCTGTCGAAAGGCGAATAGTGCCGCAAGCCGAGTGTCTTCCACGCCCACAGTGTCCCTGAATCCCCATTTGACACGAAAGAACGCATGTACTATCCTTGGTTCCAAGCGACCTTCCGTCGCCACATTCAATCCATAGGAGAAAGTTACAAAATGTCCCACGATGTCCCGCAAGACCCGCTCACTCTCTCTGAGAGTCAGCTGCGTGCAGTCCCATATTTGTCCGCCGCCCGGATATTCACCGAAGCTGCAGAGGACTTGGGGATGTCACGCGAGACCATTTCCCACTGGTTGAACGACCATGCCTTTAGAGACGTATGTGAGCAGCAGTGGGACCGGACCGCCGCAATCTCCACTGCCGAGATCAAAGTGCTCATACTCAAGACTATAGTCTCCCTCGCTGAACGCCTCCTGTCCGACGGGCCGCAAATGCCCACCGACACCTTCCGGCTCGTCACTGTCCCCGACCTCCCCAGGGCCCGCGAGGAACGTGAGCGCGAGGCTCACATACGCTTCCAAAAGCTCATCGCCGACTTCAAGAACCGCGACAACTGTGCGAGTAGCGCGGAACACCGCAACATATCGCGTCCACGAAACCCCTCAAGTGAAGCTACCCCCTATCTGGTCCTTCGGTCGCTGCTCCCCGATTCCAGGCTTGACGAATAAGAACACGCGTACTATTATTGATGCTAAGCGACCCTCCGTCGTTCCACTCAAGACATAGGAGAAAGTTACAAAATGTCCCACGATGTCCCGCAGGAACCAACCGCGCTCTCCCAGAGGCAGTTGCTCGCTATCCCATACTTGACCGCCTCTCCCACATTTACCGAGGCAGCCGAGAAACTGGGAGTGTCCAGGAAGACCATCTACCGTTGGTTGAACGATCCTGACTTCAGGCAAGCTTATGAGCGACAGCGGGAGGAGACCGCCGCACTCGCCACTTCCGAGATCAGAGCTCTAATGCTCAAAGCTGCCGTCGTCCTCGCCGAATGCCTCGAATCCGACGACCCCGAGGAGCGCGCCCGCGCCTCACGCGACGTCATGATCTACGGCCTCAAAGTGGCCGACTCCGAAGCAAACCGCAGGGTCGTCGAACGCCTCAACCGCATCATCTCCAACGTCGAAGCGGAGGACCGCTACCACGCCCGAAATCCCCACGTCCCCCACACCCGCAACCCAAGCTCACGCCGTCATTGATGCACGGCAATCAATAACGGACCTCGTACCTCCATCCGTCCGGCCTGCCTGCCGTAGGGGCAACCCTTGTGGTTGCCCAGGGTGCTGCAGACCGCAGGGCTACTTGGAGATCCACCTCACAATCGCTCATGCCGGTTGTCGCCTACACCACCAATCACGAAAACGACCGTAGGGGCGATTCGCGAATCGCCCCCTCGGAGCGAAATTCGTGCCTCGAAATCTCCCAGCCATTCATGGCAAGCCCGTAGAACCATGAACAGCACCCCCATCCATCCGGCCTGTCGTAGGGGCAACCCTTGTGGTTGCCCTCCTCGCCCCAGGGTGGTGCAGACCGTGGGACTACATAGGGAATTCTCCTCACAATCGCTCAGGAGGACAGGGGACCTGCCAACTCGGCGAAGAGGAAGAAGAGGAAAGATGGCGTCCCTGGCAGGATTCGAACCCGCGACCCGCTGCTTAGAAGGCAGCCGCTC
>JAPPDQ010000590.1 GCA_028875495.1 Chloroflexota bacterium | reverse complement strand
GAGTATGCTAGCAGAGAGAAACGTATACGAGTCCTAGTCCAGCGGCGCGTCGCTAAGCTCAGAGTCTTGCTTCTGGATGAGTAGAGTGGACGGAAGAAGGGAATTGTATGCAGTCAGGCCAAGGAGACTTTAGTAGTGTGGGATGGCAAACTCTTGGGCAGATGGCGTTGTTCTTTGGCGTAGCGGCCTTAATCACCATACCAGCAGCTCCGAGTCAGGCCTACTTGTTTTGGCAGGTCGTGCTCGGTGTCATTTGTCTCGTCTTCGCCTGGCGAGTCAACGCCGACTGCCCTTAACAGCATCCGGTCTTGGCTGTAGATGTGATTGCAAAAGCGGTTAGGGACTGGGGCAGTTCACCTATGCCTCGAAGTCACGGAATTTTACCTTTGGGCACAGGAGACATTCGCGCTCTTCCACGCCCTCGCGCGTATTCGTCCACTCAGTCCATTCACAGTGAGGGGGCGAATCCGTTGTCCCGAAACTTCTCAAGAACGTAGAGCAACGCGTTTTGCCGGGTATCAAAGGAGTCCTTGTGGAACTCCGCCTTTTCTCCTTGTTCGTTTGTCGTCCAGCCGGAGACTATCCAGTACAGTTTGGGATTGTATGGAGTCAGCCAAACGGTTGCAGCATAGCTTTGTCGTTCGTCATCGCTTTCAATGCGGTAGGAAGGGGATTCCGCGTCTTCTATGTTGATGTACGGACCGTATTCTTCCAAGCGGTGAAATTCCAGCAGGATATTGAGTTCGACTTCAGGAGACGTGGCCCTAGCTTTGGCTTCCTCTTCGTCCCTTGGTGTTCTGTCTGGATAGTTTGGCACCTTCACTCCTCCATCGTTTTCCGGCTGAGCGAATTGGAAACCGATGTGGGGATTGTCATCTCTCCTAGCAGGGCCGCTCCAAGCACCGCGCCCTAGAACAGTAGAACAGTGGAAGGAGGCCGTCAAGCAGCGCGTTGGTACGGCACACGGTTTTCAGATGTGTTATACAACCTACGAAATATCAAGAACATCCCGGTGAAGCACGAGGATGCCCCGTTATCAACACCGGGTAAGTGTTTTCATGGAGGCTCCGCCGCTTTCGCGGTTCCATCCGCAGCTCAAATACGATTCTGCCTACCGTCGGCCCACTAAACAAGGCTCCCTCCGCGTTCTCTGCGGTGAATCCCCCCAGCACCTGGCACCCAGAACCCCACCCTCCCCCCATGCTACAATACCCTTCAGGCGAGTCCGTTTTCTGCGGACTCGCCCTATTCTGCGTTTGAGGCCATATAAAAGGAATGTCCCTGAGCGTCCTCAGCGACGTGCTGGAAAGCGCGCCGCAGTTCGAGCGGCTCCGCGCTTCGATGGGCCAGTCGAAGGCCCACGTCCGACTGCAGGTGCTGCCCAACGGCGTGCCTTTGTCAGTGGCCACCCTCGCGCGGAACGTCGATGTCCCCGTCCTTCTCGTCGTGCCCAGACCCGACGAGGCCCGGCGGCTCTACGAGCAGGTCTGTCTCTGGAGCGCCGACGAGCGCTCCGTCCTCCACTTCCCCGAGAGCGAGACGCTCCCCTTCGAGCGCCTCGTCACCGACGCCGACCCCGAGCAGCAGCGCATCGGCGTCCTCGCACGGCTCCTCGACCACGAATCGCCCGACGTCGGCACTCGTCCCAACCCCAACATCATTATTGCTTCCGCATCCGCCGTCTCCCAGAAGACCGTCTCCCGCGAGAGCTTCGAAAAGAGTCTGCACCGGCTCGTCCCCGGCCAGACCCTCGACGTGCGCGAGCTGCTCGACCGGTGGCGACGCATGGGATACTCCTTCGAGCCGACCGTAGACCTGCCGGGCACGGCGGGACGGCGTGGCGGCATCCTCGATGTCTTCCCCGTCGGCGCGGAGTTCCCCGCCCGCATCGACCTCTGGGGCGATGAGATCGACTCCATCCGCCTCTTCGATCCCGCAACCCAGCGCTCCACCGAGCTCGTCGAGTCCATCGACATCCTGCCCGCTGCGGAGACCCTCCCCGGCCTCACGCATCCCGACCACGTCGACTACCTCATGCGCTCCATCGACATGCACAACTGCAACGCCGAGACCCGCGAGCGCATCGGCGAGGAGATTCACCTCCTCCTCGACGGCGACGAGGTCGAGGACGCCAACTTCTACGCCGGGTTCTTCAACCACGGTGGGCTGCTCGACTACCTGCCGAGCGACGCTATCATCGTCCGCTACCGACCGACCGACATCGTCGAGGCGGCATGGGAGACCGAGGAGCGCGCGCACGAGCTGCGCGAGGCCAAGCAGTCTCGCGGCGAGCTTCCGCACAACTTTCCGTCCTCCCACGCACCGTGGCGCGAGACCGAGCCTGCCCTCGAAGAGTTCCTCCGCCGCATCGACGTGACCCCTTGGGGCGCGGAGGACCTCGTTCACCAGGACACCATCGTCCTCCCCTTTAGCTCCGGCCCCGAGTACGGCGGCGACGTTGAGCACTTCGTCATCGAGTCCGAGACCGCTGCCCAGGAGGGCGACCGCCTCGTCGCCGTCAGTTCCGTCCCCAAGCGGCTCGGCGAGCACTTCGACCGCGCTGGCGTGGAGACTTCCCTCCTCGATTCCCTTGAAGAGAGCCCCCGTCCGGGCTCCATCACCGTTATCCAGAACCCCGGCTCCGGTCTCAGCGAGGGACTCGCCCTCCGCGTGAACGGACGCAGCCTCCTCGTCCTCAGCGACGCCGAGATATTCGGCACCGCCAAGCGACGACCGGCATCCCGTCGCCGCGCCCGCCGCCGAGACTCGCTCCTCTCCGAGCTCAACCCCGGCGACTACGTCGTCCACGTCGAGCACGGCGTGGGCAGGTTCGCCGGCACGGGCCGCACACCCCGCGAGCAGGACGACCGCGAGTACCTCATCATCAACTATGCCGAGGGCGACGAGCTATACGTCCCCATGGAGCACCT
>JAPPDQ010000292.1 GCA_028875495.1 Chloroflexota bacterium | reverse complement strand
GTATAGGGTTGTTGCCGAAGGTGGACGTAACTGTGAGATACCTCGACCACGTTCTCGGCCCCAATGCTGCCCTCCATTGGCGCTGTGCCGTCGCCGAAGGTCCAGCGGTACCTCAAGTTCTCGACACCGTCCGGCCGGTTCAACGTACCGCGGAACACTGCATCGGTTCCTCCTTCGGCGGTTACCGACTCGCCGGCGGAAACGAGTATGACGGGCAACTCGGTCACGGTCACGATGATCTTGTCCGATCCCTCGACGACGCCGGCTTCCCCTCTTCCTGTCATCTGAACCTGTACTATGTACGGAGACTCCTCGGCACTCGAGTAGGAGTGGCTCGTGACCGCCGTTACCATACGGTCAGAGTCTTTGGTGAGGATGACACGATTGCCCGTGGCGGAATGTGAGCCGTCTCCGAAGTCCCACGTGTAGGTGAATTGATCGATGCCCTCAGGCGGTTCGAAGAAGGCTTTGAGACGGACGGGGCGACCTACGGCGGCGGTCTGATCACCTCCGGCGTTCACCGGCATCTGTTCGGTGCCGACGACGGTCATCTTGATGGTATCCTGGCCGAACAGGGGACTGGACTCCGAAGTTCCGGTTATTTTCACATCGACGAAGTACGGCGAGTCGCGGTAGTCGTCGAAGACGTGGGTCACCGAGGCGGTGACGCGAGTTCCCGGTTCTGAAGTTGGCGCAGTGAAGGTGTCAACGATTGGTTCAGAGCGGTCGCCGAAGTTCCACTCGACTCTGTAATCAGCGGTTTCACCAGGCGCGCGGAATTTCGCTTTGAAGCGGATAGTTTGGCCAATGCTGACGGTGCGGTCTTCACCGGCGTCGACCCGTAGGTCGACTCGTTCAACCCTCATGTTGACATTCACCAGAGAGAACGCAGAAGTCTCTTCGAGCAGCTTCAGTCTGCCCAACAGGACTTCGATCTCCTCTTGGACCTCGGAGAGCGTCCTGCGGATTTCGAGGGCGTCCCGTGCGTTCGGGGCCTGTTCGAGGAGGTTGAGCATGGCTGTTTCGGTCGCTCGGAGATTTTTCAGCCGCGATTGCGAGTCGAAGTATTCGGCGGTCACGTCCTTGCTGGTGGTAATCTCAGACTCGACAGCAACCGCGACGCTCCTCACTTGCCCGATGGCCTCGTCGAGTCGCTCGGCCGGCACACGTACGGCGATCTTTCCGCCGAAATCATTTGCTCGCTCCGACGAAACGGTCCAACCACCCATGTTGGCAGCGAGAGAAGCCACTTTGTCCATGGCCGTCTGAATGTTGGAGACGACGAGCGCCATGTGTACCGTTCGAACGACGATGCGCTGCTGCTGGACGAGCTTGGCAAGATCGCCGCCACCGGTCGCTCCGTTTTCCGATATAGCGGAAGTACCGGATTGTGCGGGCGCCGCGGCAGGAGCCGGTGCGAGGGCTGCAGCGTCGGCCGGCGCCTGCGCCTGTACGATGGGCGCCATCGCCGGAGCGGGGGCCGGGGCCGGAGCGGGTGCAGGTGCAACTGCCGGTGCTGGTGCTGGGGCCGGAGCAGGAGCCGGTGCGACAGAATCACCTTCTTCATCGTCGCTGCCGCAGGCAACTAATAGAAATGTTCCCAGGATGAGTATTACCACGAGAATATGCGATTTCATTTGCCTGTCCTTTCACTGATTTCCTTCGTTGGTGCATTCCGTGTCTTGTGAAGCGGTCCGTCACCGAAACGTTCTGTAGACGCTCCGATGACGGACACAATCGTTTATCTAGCCGCCGGCGATGCCTGCGGCCATGTTGACAAGGCGGGCGAACTCGGTCACTTCGGGGTCGTCGCGGAGGATGTTTCCAACGCGGTCGGCGTGGTAGCGCACCTCGTTGATCGTGGTGTGCTGTGCCCAGTAGCTCTCGCGGAGGACCTCGGCGTATTGGGCGACGGTGGCAGCGAGCTGGAATCGCGGCGACGAGCTCTCGAAGTGCTCATTGAGGTCGCTGACGTTGAATTTCCTGTCGACCTCGAAGATCCGACGCGAGTCGGGGTCTTCGTATCGCACGTGGACTTTTGCGACGGGGCCGTCGGCCCTCTCGTGCAGGCGGAGCTCGTAGAGGGCAGTCACGCTGTGTCCGGCCCCGACCTCTCCGGCGTCCACGCTGTCGTTGCGGAAGTCGCGGTCGGCGACATCGCGGTTTTCGTACCCGATAAGGCGGTAGCTGTGGACGACATCCGGGTTGAAGGAGACCTGTATTTTTGCGTCCCTGGCGATGACCTGAAGCGTGGAGGTGAGGTTGTCGGCGAAGGACTTCCACGCCTCGGTGAGGTTGTCGATGTAGATGTAGTTGCCGTTGCCGTCGTTGGCGAGCTGCTCCATGAGGACGTCGTTGTAGTTGCCCATGCCCACGCCGACGGTGGAGAGGGTCACACCTTCATTGACGTACCTGCGAACCTGATTCAGGATGGCGTCCGGGCCCGTCTGTCCAACGTTCGCCACACCGTCGGAGAGAAGGATGATCCGCGTAATGCGTTCAGGGTCCAACCAACGGTCGGCCATCTCGTAGCCCAGGCGGAGACCTTCCTCGGCGTTGGTGGAGCCTCCGGGGTGGAGTCTGTCGATTACTTCCAAGATGTAGTCGTCGTGCTTGGCTTGGGTAGGGTTGAGGACGGCGTGTCCCCGGCTACCGTAGGTGACGATGCCGATTTGGTCGGAGGGCCGAAGCTCGCGAACGAGGAGACGCAGCGCGCGTTTGACGAGTTCAAGGCGGTTCTCCCTGGACATCGAGCCAGAGGTATCTATCACGAAGACGAGAGTGGCGTCCTTGCGCCGGTGGTCGGGCACGTCGCGGCCCTGAATGCCAACGCGGGCGATCCACGTGTCGTTCGTGAAGGGCGAGCGAGCGCCGTCGACGTGGATGGCGAACGCGCCTTTGGGTGGTTGCGGGTATTCCTGGTCGAAGTAG
>JAPPDQ010000506.1 GCA_028875495.1 Chloroflexota bacterium | reverse complement strand
CGTCGAGGGCAGAGTGTAGGGGACGGTCGGGGGAGGGGGAGCGGGGGGGGGCGGGGAGGATGCCGCGCATGGTTTGGCTGGCCCAGTCCGCGAGATTACAGTACGAAGTTGATGGGTGACCAAACTATGACAACAGGCGGGAGACGCGTGCCATGGACGTGACAGGATACAACATCAACAAGGAACCACTCGCCGGGTTGCTCGGTGAGGCCGGTGATGGTCGTTCGCAGTTGCCCGACTTCCAGCGTGGCTGGGTATGGGACGACGAGCACGTCCGGAGCCTGCTCGCCAGCATTTCCTTGGGCTACCCGGTCGGAACGGTGATGATGTTGAAGGCAGGAGGCGAGGGACTGCGTTTCAAGCAGCGCCCGTTCGAGGGCGCACCGCCACCGGACCACGAGGCCGCTGACCGGCTCGTTCTGGACGGGCAGCAGCGTCTCACATCGCTCTTCCAGTCCCTTCGGCTTGACCGGCCGGTGCGCACGCGTGACCAGCGTGGTAGGGAGATCGAGCGCTGGTACTACATCGACATGCAACTGGCGCTCGACCCGAACGCCGATCGTGAGGAGGCCGTGGTTTCGCTGCCCGCGGACCGGCAGATCAAGCGCTTCGGGCGCGATGTCCTGAAGGACTACTCAAGCCCCAAGCGAGAGTACGAGGAGATGCTCTTTCCGCTCAGCAAGGTCTTCGATGCGGATGCCTGGATGGTGGAATTCCAAGAATTCTGGCAGTACGACCGAGAGAAGATCCAATTCTGGAATACCTTCAACCGGCAAGTCGTGAGGCGGTTCGACCAGTACCAGGTTCCGGTCATCGAACTCGGTAAGGACACGCCGAAAGAGGCCGTCTGTCAGGTCTTCGAGAAGGTCAACACCGGGGGCGTGACGCTCACCGTCTTCGAGTTGTTGACCGCGACCTTCGCGGCCGACGACTTCGAATTGCGGCGGGACTGGGAAGATCGCGAGCGTGAGATCCACGCCCAGGCGATCCTCTCAGGTGTGGCCAACACGGACTTCGTCCAGGCTGTGACTCTGCTTGCGACGTTGGAGCGGCGGAAAAGCGCCCTCCGGGATGGCACCGACGAGGACCGAGCGCCGAGAGTGGGCTGCAAGCGTGCGGACATGCTGCGGCTTGGGCTCAGCGACTACCAGCGGTGGGCGGACCCTCTGATGGAGGGATTCAAGAACGCGGCGCGGTTTCTTCACACGCAGCACCTCTACGATGCCAAGTTCCTGCCGTACGGCAGCCAGTTGATCCCGCTGGCTGCGATCATGACCGTCCTGGGCCGCGATTGGGAGCCACACGCCGCCCGAGAGAAACTCACCCGCTGGTACTGGTGCGGCGTCATGGGAGAGTTGTACGGCGGGGCGACAGAAACGCGGTTCGCTCGTGATCTCCCCGAAGTCGTGGGGTGGATAAGGGGCGATGGGCCGGAACCGCTGACGATCTACGACGCGGAGTTCGCTCCCGCCCGCCTACTTACGCTGCGCACGCGCAACAGCGCCGCATACAAGGGCGTCTACGCGCTGCTCCTGAGCGAAGGCGCCCGTGACTGGATGACGGGCGAAGAGTCATCGATACAGAGCTACTTCGACGAGAGCATCGATATCCACCACATCTTCCCGCAGAAGTGGTGCGGCGAGCATGGGATCGAACCCGCGCGCTGCGACTCGATCGTCAACAAGACGCCGCTCACGGCGCGAACGAATCGCAGCATCGGCGGCGCGGCGCCCAGCGAATACTTGGGGGCTTATCGATAATCCTAACCATGACCAGGTTCCTTGTCGGAGCGTCTGATCGGGAGAGGGATTCGTCAAGAAGGGATTTCGGCCGGTGCGAGGCTTTCGGTCGTTCCCCGCACCGGCCTATCTGAGAGAGGCGATCCGCTTGGTAGCTTGATATTTCGCTGTAATGGCAGGATCGCCCCTGTGCGACCCCTCCGGCTGCTACCGGAGGGGTCTTCTTGATTGGAGCAGGTAGGAAGTTGCTAGTCAACCCTTACAGCGGGTAGTTGGTTCGTTTTCCGGACCTGTCGAGACAAGTGCGGTTTTGCTGGCGTACTTTGCCATCAACTCGTCGGCCGAGTGTGTCGGGCGAGATAGGAAAATCCGACATGGTATGTTAGGATTGTTCTGAAAGAGTTGGAATGATGGTGAAGACAACGGGTCCGGGCAAGGCGCATCGAGAGGGGATTTCGACTCCCGAGTTCTATCGGATGTTCCCCGACGATGCAGCGGCGGAAGCCTGGATGGCGGAGGTCCGCTGGCCGGATGGCCCGTACTGCCCCCGCGAGGAGTGCGCCAGCACGAATATCCAGCATCCGACCACGCATCCGCAGATGCCTTACCGCTGCCGGACGTGCCGACGTTTTTTCTCGGTGAAGACCGGGACAGCGATGCAAGGCTCGAACCTGGGCGCGCAGGCGTGGTTGATCGCGGTGTACGAAATGACGACCGGACTCAAAGGCGTCTCCAGCATGAAGTTGCATCGGACATTAGGGATTAGCCAGAAGTCAAGTTGGCATTTGGCGCATCGCATCCGTGAGACGTGGGCGGACGGGCCGGGGCTCCTGCGCGGCGAGGATGGCGTCGAAGTGGACGAGACGTACATCGGTGGCAAGAAGAAGAATATGTCGCTCCAGAAGCGCAAGGCGCTCAAGGGTCGTGGTCCGGCTGGCAAGGCGATTGTGGCCGGGGCGAAGGATCGCAAGACGGGCAAGGTGAAGGCTGAGGTCGTGTCGGGCAAAGACGCCGCAACCCTCGTTTCCTTTGTCGAAGACAACACGTCCATGTTGGCAACGATCTACAGCGACGATTGGGAAGCGTACAAGCAACTCGACCGGGAGCACAAGACAGTGAATCACAGCGCCTTTGAGTACGTCGACGGGCAGGCGCACACGCACGTCATCCAGTCGTTCTGGTCGATGCTCAGGCGGAGTTACGTCGGGACGTACCACAAGATGAGTA
>JAPPDQ010000344.1:2284-2974 GCA_028875495.1 Chloroflexota bacterium | reverse complement strand
GCTGGTCTTTCCGGACCAGCCACGTCGAATACGAAGTGACCGAATATGAGCAGCCTGTGAAATTCGGCTCCCGTACCACCGCGGGACGCTACCCCTACCAGGGGACTATCACGATTGAATCGGTGGAAGGTGGCACGAAGGTTACCCATGACATGATGGCAGGATCGGACGGGGCGATTACGGCGTTCATGTTCACGTACTTGGGTTGGCTTCTTCGCCCGATGATGCGCAGCCGGCTGTTGAAAGAGCTTGAGACCATGAGTGACGAGATTGGCCGGGACGCCGCGTCTACCTAAATGTGATGATCCAACCCTTGCCTGAAGGGAAAAAGAGCAAGGGGAGTCGCGGAATGCGCTTGCGCCTACAGGGAATTCGGGCTATCGTGTGGTCATGGACATCTTGATCAACGAGCGAAATCTCGCTCACATCAAGCGCAAGATCGACTCCGGCAAGTATTCGACGACTGATGACGTGCTGGACAGTGCGCTTGCATTGCTCGATGAACATGACGCCGAGTTGGAATCCGAGCTTGTCGACCTGCGCGAGAGTGTGCGGCGAGGCACTGAGCAGGCCGACGCGGGTCAAGTTATACCGTCCGGCGAGGTGTTCGAGGAGCTTAGGCAGCGCAACGCCTCGTTGACTAAGCCGGATAGATGAGCCGCTGCGTCTTTACTCTTGAAGCCCGCGCCG
>JAPPDQ010000344.1:0-2274 GCA_028875495.1 Chloroflexota bacterium | reverse complement strand
GATTATATTGCGCAGGGAAGCCCTGCCAATGCGCTTCGCTTCGTTGACCGGCTGGAGGATCATTGCACCCGGCTTGTGGACCATCCGCGAATGGGGATAGCCCGCCCGGAGTTCGGTCCAGACCATCGCAGCTTTTTTGTGCCCGGGACTCGATACGTCATTATCTATCGGCCCACAAGTAATGGCGTTGAGATTATCCACGTGCGTCACGGGAGCCAAGATCTGCGCCGGCTGTTTGAATAGTCTGACAAGCAGTTCTATTCACATTAGACAGGAGACGAGACTACCCCCACGCTATCCAGGCGTCGCTTGGCCTCGGCGTACACGTCATCGGGCAGAGGGCCGCGCAGCATCGCGTCTATGTTCTCCCGCAGGTGAGCAGGGTTGGTGGTTCCCACGAGGTTGCAGTGGGCGGACGGAAGGCTCGCCACGAAGCGCAGGACGAACGCCGTACGGCTTTCGCCGTCCTCGCGCAACTCGTCGAGGCTGGCATCCTCGAATGCACGCCACTCCGACCGGCTTCCCTTGCCGACGCCGGGCTCGCCCAGCGCCACTCCACCTCTGATGAGAATGCCCGCCCCGGATTCGGCCGCTTTCGTGATCCACTCCTCGTGGGTGCGGTCGAGGGCAGAGTAGGGGAGCTGAAAGATGTCGAACACGCCCCACTCGATGAACGTTGGCAGGTGAGGCAGGTTCGTCGACACACCGATCCAATTGACCAGTCCCTGCTCCCGCATCTCCACCAGAGCCTCGACCGTACCGTTCTGCTCGAAGTCTTGCACGCTCCCGCCGTGCGTCTGCATGATGTCGATGCGGTCGGTCTTCAGGCGTTCGAGGCTCTCGTCAAGCCCGCGAAAAAGATTGTCGCGCGACCAGCTATGTCCCATCGGAGAGCAGCCGCACTTGGTGGAAACGGTCACTTCGGAGTACCTGTCGGAAATCGCGAGGCCGATCATCTCCTCGCTGTTCCCATAGTCGTTTGCGGTATCGATCAGGCTGATGCCGGAATCGACGACGCGGCGCACCATTGCCCGGTTCTCTTCTTCCGTCATCGGCTTGCGATGACCCGCGCCGTAGCCGAGGCGAGTTACCTCAAGACCCGTTCGTCCGAGCACTGCCGTTGGGAGCTTTGTCACGTGGCCTCCCCTGACGCGGTGAGCGCCATCTCCGCAAGACCGAACGCTCCAGCGATGCCGGAGTCGTCGCCGAGCGCAGGCGGAACGACGTAGTCTTCCAAGGCGTTCACGATCTTCTCCGTTACCCCGTAGCCGTGCAGCAACTCTACCACACGCTCCCGTATCATCGGGAAGAGGTGGCGCTGTTCCATAACTCCGCCTCCAACGACGATCCGTTGCGGCGATAAGACCAGCACGATGTTGGCGATGCCGGCGGCCAGGTATTCCGCCTCGAGTGCCCAGGCCGGATGGTCTTCCGGAAGCGACTCACCCGGTATTCCCCAACGCAACTCAATCGCTGGGCCTGCCGCGAGACCTTCAAAACAGTCTCCGTGATATGGGCAAAATCCCTCGAATGGGTCGCTCTCTCGGTCGTGTGGGATGCGGACGTGTCCCATTTCGGGGTGACTCGCCCCATGTACCGGACGACTCGCCACAACGGCGCCCCCGCCGATTCCGGTGCCGACCGTGATGTATACAAGGCTGTCCAGTCCGACGCCCGCTCCCCAGCGATGTTCGCCGAGCGCGGCGGCGTTCACGTCGGTGTCGAGCGCGACGGGCAGGTCAAGGACTTGTTGAATAGGACCAAGCAAATCGGTGTTCGGCCAACCTGGCTTCGGGGTATCCAGCACGTACCCGTAGGTCGGCGAGTCGTCTTGCAGATCGAGCGGGCCGAACGATCCGACTCCAACGGCTGACAGGGGAGTCTTGCGGTGATGTCGAAGAAGAAAGTCGTTGACTTCTGCCAGCGTTTCGGCAGGCATGGTCGTCGGGATGCGTACTCGGTCGCGAATGTCATGCGGCCCCGTTCCGACCGCGCAGATGACCTTGCTGCCGCCCGTCTCTATTGCGCCGAAGAGCATGTGAATGAGTATTGGGGAGGGTGTCTGATAAGTCAATCGAAACCCCTATCCGGCCCCGACTTGACAACACAGAACATAAGTCCTATCATACCACATGCGGCAATCAGAACTACTCCTCTCCCGTTGTGGGCTGACAGGGGTAGGTAAAATGGGTTTGTAGCTATGATTTTGTCCCGTATCTCTGTCATTCCGAGCGTAGCGAGGAATCTAAAATGTTGTGCCTTCGTCATTTGGGC
>JAPPDQ010000133.1 GCA_028875495.1 Chloroflexota bacterium | reverse complement strand
TGTATCCGCGTTCTGGACCGAATAGACCAGTACGAAGGCCGAGGCGCGCTGGGTGGATGGATCCAGAGGCTGGCACATCGCTTCGCCAGGAATTGGTGCAACGCGCGCACGGCCCACGAGGCGCGGCTGGAACGATACGCTGCTGAAATGCTGCCGATGGATGTCGCTGGATCCGTGATCGACAACCCGGAGAAACTGCTGGACTTCAAAGAGTTCCTCCACGGCATCGGCCACGTCCTCGCCCGCCTCCCGGAACGACAGTCAGACGTGATGATCTTGATCCACCTGCATGGGCAAAGTATTCCTGAGGTGGCCGAGATCCTGAAGTCCCAGGAAGCGACGATCCGATCTCATCATCGGCACGCCAGAGAGAGCCTTCGGAGGATGCTGGGAGATGGAAATGAAGACTTGCCCTGACCACGCGGCGCTTGGCCGCATAGGCGCACATGATGCCGACCCGGAGTTGGTCGAGCACCTGAAGACCTGTCCGTCGTGCTGGCTCGACTGGCAGATTCAGCATGGCCTGCGCCACGTGTTGGACCCCCAGATACCGGTTCGGGCCGATCTGAACGAGCGGGTGATCGCCAGGATGGCCCTGAGAGCAGCGCAACTGGAGAAGACTCTGCGGTGGCAGGATCTCGCGATTTCCGCGGTCCTGGTCGTAGTGGCGACGGGCGTCTTCTTTCTGGCGACCGGTACTGCGGGCTCGGTAGTGTCTGTGACTACGGCGCTCTACGCGATCGCGGGAGGTGTCGCAGCCGCGCTGTACGTGAAACGAGAGGACCGTAGCGAACGCGCGGCGGCACTAGCTGCGGCGGGAGTGCTGATTCCGGCGCATGCCGATCAGTGATTCCAGGGGTGCCGATCACCCTGAGAGGCGGCGCTGGCCGGCCACGCCGCCGTCACTGGTTGCGCGGCTTCAGCTGCGAAGAGCCCCCGAGAGACGGCATGTCAACCGCAGTTTCCATTGTGTGAACTCTAGTTGACATTGGTGGTCGGCGGCCGGGGCCGAACGGGTTCATCAACCGCTCCAGCCGCCCAGTTTGATCCCTGTGGAAGTGCGAGAGCATGATCGTGGTGAGTCGCGCCTTGTCCCAATCAGCTACGTCACGCGCGACGCTACCCGATCAACTCGATCCTCAGGTTCAGGCCGAGAACGTTCGCAGCAGCGGTGAGCGTGTCGAGGCGAATGTGGTCGTTACGGTTGTAGATTGAAGCCGTTCGCGTTTCCGCGCGACGACCCTCGCGGCATGGCCGCACTCACGCCTGTACATGGGGATCGAACATAGATGAGCCGATCGCAAACCGTCACGAGTGCGCTGGTGGTGCTGACCGCTTGCGGCGATGGGATGATCGACTCTCAGCCCTCAGATCCACCGATGACGTGTGCGGACGTGAGATCCCTGGCCCGGGGCCATGATGCTCAGTTCGGTGCCAACGGAGTCATCCGAGAATGGGACGGAACGCCCTTTCGGGTGGACATGGTGCGCAACTTTCCTCATTTCGTTACTGACACGGATCTCCGACAGCTGCTCGCTCCTGTCGGCCGGCTGGCCGATCAGATCGAGGCGCAGCTCGGGTATCGGATCGTGGAAATGGGAGAACTGGTCGATGTACCGTCGGACGCCCCAGCGGACTGGGATCAGAGATTCCCTCTCTATTCGCAATCCCATCGGCTTCGGGAGCGCGGCCAGATTCTCGTTTTCTACATGAACGACGATAACCCGCAACATTGGGACGGCAGGGGCGGTTCGATCTTGAGCGCGCATCCGTGTTGTGGGACGATCACATACAACAAGCGCGCGATGGGTCGGTGGTGGAATCACGACGACCCCTGCTGCCAGGGTAACGCCAACGGACGCGGCGGAGAGGCCATCGTCCACGAATTGTTTCACCTCCTGGGGTTCAAGCACGCCGACGATCAGCCAGAGCTAGTCGGAGTCGAGATGTCGCGCGGTGCGCTCGATGTGCCGTGGCGGACCGGATCTCAGATCTTCTACGCCACAGAGGGTGATGTGGACAACCTCCAGTGTATCTTTCCCGCAGGAGGATGAGGTATTCTCTCATCCCGTATCCGCCGCGGCGAAAGCAGCGACACCCAGACCGGCGCCGTCTACGGTCCTCGTCTCGCTGAGCGGGGCTACGTCACCATCGTCTTCGACCACATCGGCTACGGCGACAGCGAAGGGGAGATTCGCAACAACGAGAACTCCTTCATGAAGATCGAGAGCATCCGTGACGCGATCAGCTTCATGGGAACGCTGCCGTTCGTCGATCGTCAGAGGCTCTTCGGGCTGGGCGTTTGCGCCTCAGGTGGCTACATCGTCCTTGGGGCCAGCGCACCTTCGAGGGACACCTACGTCACGCGCCACGCTACCCGATCAACTCGATCCTCACGCTCAGGCCGAGAACGTTCGCAGCAGCGGTGAGCGTGTCGAGGCGAATGTGATCATTGTCCGGGTCGAGAATCCTGTCCAATTGGCTTCGGCTCGTGCGCATCGCCCGAGCCATTGCGCTCTTGGTGATCTGCTGCCTTTCCATTGCCTGCTCCAACTGCCAGGCCAGAACACGCTTTACCGCACTGGCAGTGGTCTCCTCGAGGGTTCCCTGCTCGGCCAGGTAGTCCTCGAAGGA
Source organism: Chloroflexota bacterium (assembly GCA_028875495.1). Taxonomy (GTDB): domain Bacteria; phylum Chloroflexota; class Dehalococcoidia; order Lucifugimonadales; family VXLM01; genus VXLM01. The sequence continues at coordinate 347 of JAPPDQ010000133.1, read as the reverse complement.
GGAGCCGATCTGTCCCTTCGTCTGGGTCATGACGTGATTTCCCTTCCACCAAGCGTACCTCACAAGGTACAGTGTCCCGTATATCGTACGATCCGTCAACCGGACGAGCGATCCTCCTGGTGACCGAGCGCACGGGCGACGGAGAGCTCGTCTTTCAACCCATGTGGTATTGGGCTGTGGATTTGAGGTGCGCGTTGCCACCGGTTACCGTCGACGCCCGTAGGACAACTGACAGCCAGCAACGGGCCGATACGTCGACCCAACCGACGGCGGCGCGCACCGCAAATCCACAGCCCAATACCACATGGGTTGAAAGACGAGCTCTCCGACGCCCGGGCGCGCGGTCA
>JAPPDQ010000154.1 GCA_028875495.1 Chloroflexota bacterium | reverse complement strand
GTCCGAGTGATCGTCGACGAGCCACGCCCCACCGCCCCCGTGGCGACCGTCGAGAACGGAACCTCGCCCCCGTCCGGTGTGCGGACGCGCATCTGCTCGAGATCACCGAGTGAGCGGCGGTCTCCCTGGGGGTAACGCACCATGACGCGTACGTCATCAGTGTTTCGCTGGACCCTTTGCGCTTCCTCGCCGAAGAATCCTTGCCGCACCTGTCGCCCTAGGTTCCGGAGAGTCATTCCGAGTGCCTCACCTTCGGACGTCAGGGAGAGCTGAATTTCCGGCTTGCCGGCCCGATAGGTGTCCGCGACATCGATCACCCCGGGATATTCGGCCAGTCTGGCAGTGACGAGCTCGGCAACCTCGCGAACGGTGTCAAGATCCGCGCCCGCGAGTTGCAGGTCGACCGCCTTGCCCTCGCCGATCATGTCGTCTTCGATGACCAGTTCAACCGCTCCCGGGACTTGGCCGACCTTCTCCCGCCAACGGTTGGCTATCTGCTCCGAAGGAGTGGTCCGGAACTCGGCCGGCAGCAACTCAATGCTGACCTCGCCTAGGTAGTCGCCCCCAACAGTGGCCCCAAATGCCGCGGGCCCGCTCTGGAATTCTCGGTAGGGGTGCTGGCCGATCGAGGTCATCATATGCAGGACCGGATCCTCTCCTTCTTCGGCGAACTCCCGGCGCAGCTCGTTCGCAGCTCGTTCGATACGGTCCAATCCGGCGATGGTCGACTCGACGGGCGCATCTCGTGGCATGGTCAGGAAGGCGATGACAGCGTCGGACTCGACCGTGGGGAATAGCACGAGCCTCACAACCCCGGCGCCGACCATCCCAACGGTAATGAGCACGGCAAAAAGTGCTATCGAAACAGTCAGGTAGCGCCATTCTAGGGCCCTGCGTAGCAGCGGCCGGTAAGCACTGCGGATGAACCAGGCCAGTCCCTCCGAGAACATGCTGAAGAAGCCATTCCAGAGGCGCACGGCGGCGTGCCGTCCGGCGGTATCGGGCTGCCGCTTGTAGTGAGCTAGGTGGCAGGGCAGAATCAAGTTGGATTCGATCAGCGAGAAGAACAGGGTCGGCAGAACGATCAGAGGAACTACCCACATGATCTTGCCTGTAACTCCCGACACGAACAGCATCGGCGCGAAGGCGGCCATCGTTGTCAGTACGCCGAAGGTTACGGGCACCATAACCTCGTGCGTTCCGCGAATCGCGGCCCTCATCCCCTTTCCGGTTCGTGTCTGTGTACTGTGGATGTTCTCGCCCACCACGATCGCATCGTCGACCACGATGCCGAGCACGAGGATGAAGGAAAACAGCGACATCATGTTGATCGAGACGTCGAACACCGGCATCATCCCGATCGAACCGAAAAAGGAAACCGGAATCCCGAGCGTTACCCAGAACGCCAGCCGTAGGCGCAGGAACAGCGCCAGCACCACGAATACCAGGACTAGGCCCGTTAGCGCGTTGCTCGCGAGCAAGTCGATGCGGCTTTTGAGCACTGCGGCGGAATCGAGCCAGGTGGCAATGCTGATCCCGGGCGGTGGCGTTGCCGAGAACCGCTCGACATAGCCGTATACCGCTTCGGCGATCTCGACGGCACTTTGCTCCCCGACGCGGTAAACCTTGATTGTCACGGCGGGCTCGCCGTCGAACTTGGCACCGACGCCGACGTCTTCGAAGCCGTCGATCACGGTCGCGACGTCGTCGAGAAGGATTCTCGTCCCGTCCGGACGTGTCAGCAGCAGCAGATTCTCGTATTCTTCGCCGGAATAGGCTTGGCCCTTGGTGCGGAACAGGATTTCCCCGGTTTTCGTCTTGACGGACCCGCCCGGTAGGTCGACCGAGAAGTCCCGGACGGCCTTGGCGACTCCGTCGAAAGTTAGCCCCCATCGGCGCAGTGCTTCCTCGGAAACCTCGATCGAGATCTCATAGGGAGGGACATTGAGCAGCTCGACTTGCGAGATCTCTGGCAGGGCCGTCAAGTCGTCCCGGACCCGCTCGCCCAGCCGCTTGAGAGTTTCAAGGTCAGCGCGGCCCGAGAGAACCACGTTGATGACTTGAGAACGCGAGTTGACCTGTTGGATGATCGGCGTCTCGACATCCTCCGGGAAGGTCTCCACCGCGCCCACGTTCATCTTCACTTCTTCGAGGACTTGCTGCACGTCGTAACCGGCGAGTAGCGCGAGCTGGACAGACCCGCGACCCTCGGTGGCCGTGGAGGTGATCTTCTTGATCCCTTCGACGCCCTGCACGGCATCCTCTACGCGAAGGCAGATCGCCTCCTCAACGTCCTCCGGTGATGCCCCGCGATACTCGGCCGTGATCGTGACAATGTCGAGCGAAATCTCGGGAAACACCTCCTCCTTGAGGTCGCTGAGGGTTATCGCCCCGCTGGTGACAATCACCGCAAGGAGCAGGTTCGCTGCCACTGAATTGCGTGCGAACCAGCCGATCATCGCCTTCATGCGTCGCCTCCGTTCCCGGTTCTGAACCCGGTCGAGTCGTCGCTGTCAGCGGTTCGCACGGGCGTTCCGTTCACCGCCGCTTCGAGCGGCGACAGGCAGATCAGATCGCCTTCCTCCAGTCCTTCCCAGATCAATACCAAGTTCTACTGGGCGGGCAGCAGTGCTACGTTGCGGAACTGGAGTCGGCCCCGGGGTTCCACCCTGTAGAAGAGGCCCCGCGCAGAGTGAGGTGCGAGGCGCGTGGATCACGGCTCGCACCCGGATTCCCTCGATTTCTCCTTGCTCGGACATAGCTAGCGCCAGGGGCGAACGACGGGAATCCCTCCCGTGCGTAGGTGTTCTGAAGCTCGGCGATGGCATTTGCCGTGCGCGGGCAGAAGTCACAGCCGGGCGGTATGGCGGACCGCTTGCCCGCCGATACCTCCACAGTGTACAGAGTAGTTAGCGTAGCCCAACGCACGTCGCACTGGCTACCGCCGACTTGCTTGGACCAGGCGCGGCCCCCGAACGGCC
>JAPPDQ010000274.1 GCA_028875495.1 Chloroflexota bacterium | reverse complement strand
AGGGGAAGAGTACGTGCCGCACTCCTATTACCACATTTCTTCTGAGACAGCCTCCTTGTGGTTGCCCGCCTCCGTTCTGCGCCCATTTTCATCCTTCGGTGTGCGACGGCAAGGTTGCATGGAGGATTCCTATGAAAATGACCCTGTTCTACCACCCACCGTCATTCCTGCGAAGGCAGGAATCCAGTCCTCATTCTCCGCCACCAGTGGTGTGACTCTGAAGACAATACCGCCATTTTCATGATTGGTGGTGCCGGTCAACCGACATGAGCAATTCCTCTGAAAAGAACCCCCGGCAACCCTCACTCCTAAGAAGGGCCTCTCCCGATTTGACAATGAAGAACGCATGTACCACACTATCCATATGCGACTGCCCACGGACCACACTCGCAACAACTAGGAAACGGCGCAAAATGGCGTCAAATGGCACATATAAAACAAAGAAAAACCCCGGAGACGCATGTTCATGCGATTCCCCGTTTTACCCTGTGCCACGTGATCCGGCAAAGCCTTGAACTTTACAATAACAACCGAAAATGCCACAAAATGCCACACCACGCCACATTTTCCGCCCTTTTTCGTCAACATTCCGTCACCCCTGACCCGCCGTCATTACCTTGAAAATACCCCCCCCCCGTAGGGACGATTCGCGAATCACGCCTGCTGCCATTTCCATCTTCCATGCCGCCGGTGGCAACCGGCATGGACAACTGTAACGAATGCGTCGATTGACGGTCGTGAGTCGTCCTCTCCGATAGGCAATTCCCCACGTCCGCGATATACTACAAATACCACGTCGGCACGCGGCGCAACATACCTGTAACGGTGCGCTTCTACTGGGTTTTACGTCTATGTCCGAGCTTCAACAGCTGTACGAACTCCAGGAACTCGACCTTCAGATCGACGAGTTGACGGAAACTCTCGCCGACCTGGAGTCGCAGTTGGCCGACGATTCCGTTGTGGTCGAAGCGAAGCGACGGGTTGCCGTCGTGGAGAACCACGCGGAACGGATCGCCTCTCAACGCAGGTCGATAGACCGCGCCATAGAGGACCTGCAGGCTCGACTTGGTCGCACTCAAGAGCGCATGTACAGCGGCGCGATCAAGAGCGTGAAGGAAATGGAGGCGGCTGAGGAAGAGCGCGCCAATATGGAGCGTAACATCGCCGAGAACGAAGACAGCCTCTTGGAGGTCATGGTCGCAGCCGACGAGGTGGACGACACCCTGGCAAAGGGCCGGGAGGTCGTCAAGCGCCTGGAAGAACAGCGCAGCGTTGCCGTCACGGCACTCACGGCGAAAGCGGAGGAGACACGGGCCTCGCTCGATGATCTCACCCCTAAACGCGACAGCACGTGGGACGCCATCTCCGCTCCTTCCCTCCACCGCTACGAGTCCCTGAGATCGAGCAGGGGAGGCACTGCCATTGCGAAGGTGGAGCGTGGCATGTGCTCAGGGTGCCGCATGACGCTCAGCACCTCGGAACAGCAGCGCATCCGCTCTGCCACCGACCCGATGCTGTGCAGCTCGTGTCACCGCATCCTCTACCTTCCGTGAGGTCGGCGATATGAGAGCCATCGCCTACTTTCGACTGACCGACTCCACGCCCGATGCCCTGGCGTCGATGGAGCACGACTTCAAGCGCTACTGCACCTACGAGATGCACCAGCCCTACCAGATGTTCTTCACCGAGGGCCCCGGAGTTGGGTCATCCGACGCCGCATTCCGTCGGTTGGTCGACTTCCTGGAGTCGTCCGATAGCCAGTTCCTCGTTACCGTGCCGGATGCCTCCCATCTAGGCGGCGACCTTGAGTCCATAGCGCGGTCCATCGTCGAGCTCGACCGTCTCGGCGCTGAGATCAAGTGCTGGGACGACGAGTACCCCGACCCGTTCCAGAACACCTTCAACACCCAGGGCATTGCCGGTGTATCGGTCACGAGGTCGCGCAAGGTCAAAGAGGCCATGGAGGCGCGAGCTCTGGAGGGAAACGTGCTCGGAAGAGTCTTGTACGGCTATCGGGCAGGGGAGAACGGAAACCTCGAAATTGTGCCCGAGGAAGCCAAGGTCGTCGAGCTGATCTTCCGCCTCTACACGCGAGACGAGCTTGGGTTCCGCCTCATCGCGCAGGAGCTGAACGAGCGAGGCATCAAGACCCGGCGAGGCGGGAGCTGGAACGTCGTCAGCATCCGAGACATCATCCGGAATCGATCGTACATCGGCACCTATGAGCGTTTCGGCATCCGTCGACCGGGAATGCACGAGGCGATAATTTCAAGGGAAGTGTTCAACGAGGCCGCCGAACGCCTGCGGTCGCGCAAACCTACCGGCAGAATAGTCCAGCCTAAGCCTTTCCTTCTCTCAGGGTTCGTCTACTGCGGCTACTGTGACAACAAGATGATGGGCGTGACCCGTCGCCAGAGTTGGCGCCGCAAGACTGACAACCGGCGCGTCACCGGCGTATACCGCTATTACCAGTGCCAGTCCAAGAACAACCAGAGCACCTGCGACTACCACACGTGGAAGGAAGACGCACTCGAACGCGAGGCCCTCACGCAGGTAAAGTACACCGTGCTTGCCAGGGCCGCCGGAGTGTTGCAGGACGACGGCGAGGAAGATCGCAAGCGCGAGGTCGCAAACCTCCGCCGCGAGCGAGTGCGAAACGCCGAGCGCCTCTTCAAGCGCGCCATGCGACGGGCCGCCAAGAACGAGATCGGGGTCCGGGAAGTAGGGGAGTACCTCGCGGCGCTCGACCTCGCCAGAAAGAGCGAGACCCGCAGCGACGAACCCTCCGACGTAATCGGCGTCCTCGACAACTGGGCCACCCTCGACCTCGAACGCCGCAAAGACTTCCTCTGGGAGCACGTCGCACGAATCATCGTCCAGGACGACAAGGTCGAAGTCGAAGTCTAAAGTCGAACGGCCAACATCTCCTCTCCCGTTGTGGGAGAGGGCTAGGGTGAGGGTGTTGTCTTGAGAATCCACCCAAGT
>JAPPDQ010000141.1 GCA_028875495.1 Chloroflexota bacterium | reverse complement strand
CCTACGAACGGCAGCGGCTGCAGCAGGAGGATGAGGACGCCGATGCCGGACATGAAGCCGGATATCACCGAGTACGGCGTGTAGGCTACGAAGCGCCCGATTCTCAGCACGCCTAGCAGGATTTGGATCAACCCCGCCATGATCACGATTGTGAACGCCTCGGCGAGGTTATCAGCATTGGCTGCAACGACGACCGCCATTGCCACGGCCATCGGACCGGTAGGACCCGATATCTGAGACCGAGTACCACCGAACACCGCAGCGAAGAAGCCTACCGCGATCGCCCCATAGATTCCGGCAACGGGGTCAAGCCCCGACGCCACGCCGAATGCCAATGCTACCGGCAGCCCCACCACCGCTGCGGTGATGCCGCCAAAGATGTCTCCACGGAAGGTTTGAAGGCTGTAGTTGAAGTTCATGTGCGGTCGATAACGTCACGGAGTATACATCACGCGGCGCTAATTCCAACCTCTTCGTAGTCTCAATTTGAGACTAATTCTACTCTTCTCCACCGCTAGTCTCCGTCTGTATATACTCAGCTTGACGAAATAGAACGCATGCACTACAATCTCTCTATGCCCGTTCGGTGAACTGGTTCACCTTCCGACAAGGTCAAAAGTCACAGAATGTCCCGAAATGTCCCTCAAATTAGAAAGTCAGCCCCTTATAGACGGAGCGTCATTCAATAGGCACTACTGAACGATTCCTAAGAATTACCCAACTCGTCGCAGCAGTAGACCGCCATGCACCACATCCTTCACGCCGATCTCGACGCGTTCTACGCCTCGGTCGAGCAGCTCGATAACCCCGAGTTGCGCGGCAAACCTGTAGTTGTCGGAGGCAGTCCCACGACCAGGGGTGTCGTCGCCGCGGCATCATACGAGGCGCGGGCATTCGGCATCCGTTCCGCCATGCCGATGCACACCGCCATGCAGCACTGTCCGCAAGCTGTCCGGGTATCACCGCGATTCGACCGCTACCATGAGGTCTCCGGCCAGGTCATGGAGGTATTCCGAGACATTACTCTCCTTATCGAGCCACTGTCCCTCGACGAGGCCTTCCTCGATGTAACCGACCGTGTTGGGCCCGACGTATCGCCGGAGAACATCGCCGCCGGTCTCCGGCGAAGGGTCGCCGAGGAGATCGGACTCACCATCTCCGTGGGCGTTGCTACGAGTAAGTCTGTCGCCAAGATCGCCTCCGACATGGACAAGCCGGACGGCCTGACCGTCGTACCGCTGGGAAAGGAGCGGGATTTTCTCGCGCCTCTGCCGGTTCGCAAGCTATGGGGCATTGGCCCGAAGGCGTCGGAACGGCTTGTGGCAGAGGGCATCGAGACCATCGGCGACCTCGCACAAATGCCGGAGGACTGGTTTGCCGCATGGTTCGGGAAGAACGGGGCAATGATGCGAGAACTTGCGCTCGGCCACGACGACCGTCCCGTCGTCGTCTCACGCGAGACCAAGTCGGTCAGCGCCGAAACGACCCTCCCTCAAGATACCGGGAGCCCCGATATGCTGCACGAGCTTATCGCCCGCCTCAGCCAGCGGGTCGCGCATCAGCTCGCCGGCGCAGACCTGCAGGGTCGCACCGTCAAGCTCAAGCTCCGCCTCTCCGACTACACGACCTTCACCCGCCAGACTACTCTCTCCCAGCCGGAAGACTCGGCCGACGTGATTTCCGCTGTTGCTTCCTCGCTCTTGGAGCGTGAACTTCACCCGGGACGGCAATTCCGCCTGATCGGCGTCGGCGTCTCCGGCTTCGATTACCATGACGACGATTCTGAAGACCGACCCGTTCAGGGACGCCTCACCGGGTTCTGATGCCAACCAGTCAGACACAAGCACGGCAGTCAACCCTATATCACCTGTAGGAGCGACCCTCGTGGTCGCCCTTCCTCCGCCTGGCGGCACGCGTGTCAGTGCGATATCGACTTGGTATAGTCTAAACCCTAGACCCGACACACCTCACAGGAAGCCGCTATGCACGTCACCGCAACAGGCCTCGTCCACGATTCCCGCCCAGCGCCCGCACACCAACGATCGACCGCGTTTACCGACATCGCCCTCACTTCGGACGGCACCGTGCTCGTCACGTTTCGTGCAGGCAGCGAGCACGACTCTCTCGACGGTCACATCCTGCTTTACACAGGCAATGGCCTCGACGGAGTGTGGGATCTCATCTATGACGGCTATGAGCAGGGAATCTGGGAGGACGGCACTCCGGGCGAGGTCAAGACCTTCTCCATAGTCGAGACTCGTCCGGGACTGCTCACCGCCACCGGTCTTTGGGTAGACCGCTCCGATCCGACGCTCCCGTTCGTCAATCAACGCAATCAGGGCATCCTGCCCATGCGCATCTACCACACGACCTCCACCGACGGAGGACGAACATGGAGCCCCCGGCGCCTGATGGACGTACATCCACATCTGGGCGCGTCGCCCGTAACCGAGGCGATCATTTCCCTGCCGAACGGCGTGCTCGCCCAGCCCTACGAGACTTGGAAAGAGTTTCACGACGACGGCCCGCCTGAGCAGGGGGCATACCTCCGCCTCTCCCGCGACGGCGGGGAGACGTGGCCGGAATACGCAACCATGGCCAAGCATCCGTCAGGGGGAAAGTACTACTGGGACGTGCGCTTAGCCAAGCGTCCCGAAACGGGGAGATTCGTCGGCACGTACTGGACGCACGATCCAACGCTGGCCTCCGACGTCGACATCCACATCTCGTGGAGTTCGCCCGACGGCATGACCTGGTCCGAGCCGGTCGGCACGGGCGTCTCCGGCCAGCACTGTATGCCGATACCGCTCGGAGGCGACCGCGTACTCTTCGTGTATCCCGACCGCAGGAAGATCAATGGCATCGGCGCATCCCTCAGCGATGACTTCGGCCATACGTGGGACGCCGCGCCGCCACTCACCATCTACCGCAGCGCCGGGGGCGTCGAGTCCGGCGCGCATGGAAAGCGTACGCAGCGCGAGATTTGGG
>JAPPDQ010000621.1 GCA_028875495.1 Chloroflexota bacterium | reverse complement strand
GCGGGCTGACCGCGCTGAGGCCGACCTTCGGCCGCGTCAGCCGCTACGGCGGGATGGTGCTGTCGTGGAGCATGGACAAGACCGGGCCGATGTGCCGGAGCGCACTCGACTGCGCGCTCGTCTTCAACGCCATCCACGGCGCCGACGTCAAGGACCCCGCGTCGCTCACCGTGCCATTCCGCTTCGACCCCGATCCCGACCTTGCGGCCATGCGCATCGGCTACACCGAGGACGCGCCCGAGTCGTTCGTCGAAGCGCTGGGTGCACTCGGCGCGGACCCTCAGCCGATGGCCGAGATCCCGCGGGGCAGCTCGAATTCGCTGGGCGTCGAGTCGTCGGCGGCCTTCGATTTCCATGTGGCGCGGGATGGCGAGCCGGAGCCGTTGCCCGAGGACCTGGAGCCGGCGGAGCGGCGGACCCGCGGCCGGTTCCGGGGCGGCAGGGACGTGCGCGCGCTCGATTTCGTGCAGTCACAGCGGCGGCGGCACGTCCTCATGAAGGAGATGGCCGAGGTCATGCAGGACTTCGACATGTTCGTGACGGGTTCAGGGTTGGTCGGCCTCACCAACCAGACCGGCCACCCCGCCGCGGTGGTCCCCTACGATTTCGGCGTGCGCAATCCGGATTCGGAGAGCCCGACCGAAATGCCGCTGACGACCACCCTGATCGGCGACCGGTTCACCGACGACAAGATCCTGAGCGTGGCGCACGCGTTTCAGAAGGGGACGGACTGGCATTCGCGGAGGCCGGGGATCGAGTAGGCCGGCGATTCGCGTGCCGCCCGGCATTCGCGGCCGCAGGGACCTCACCGCCGAGATCCTGCCGGATGTGTGCCCCTCGTGCCCGCCGGTTTCCACCAGCTGGAAATCCCCGATATCACTTGGTGGACTGCGAGGGAAGCGGTCTTGAATGCATTGGTGCACGGGGACTACTTCCTCCACCAGTCCATTCACCTGAATCTGCTCGCCGACCGGATGAGGGCGAGCCGCGCACGACGTGCCGGCCGAGCCGAAACACGTTTGACGACTCAGGAACGCGCAGCTTCGTCGAAATCGACGGTATCGGCTGCGACAGGCAGGATGACAGGCATAGCGGGGCGAGCCTCCGAACTCAGCGCAAGGCGGAAGGCCTCCATGGCCTCCAGGATCCCATCTCCGGCGTGACGGAATTCGTCGGGAATGGCGCGTTGGCGCGCCACTGCACGTTGTACCGCCTCCTGTCTGACCTGGTCCGTCACCGCCGATGCCGCATCAGGCCCCCACCGGGCTTCATTGAACGACGCCAATTCTGAACCCAGATACGCCTTGAATTCCCGGAGAACCGTCTGCTGGCGCGTGAGCTTCTCGCAGTGATAACCCATGGCAGCCAGACGGATTGCCAGCGGCAACAGTCGGGGAAGCTCCCTGGACACTCTGGCGATGTAGCGTGAGAACACCGGCAGCTGGTCCGCCGTAAGGCGCCGCCGGATGCCCATGATGCTCAAGTAGAGAAGGTGCTTGCTCACCGGCTTGTAGATGTGCGGTATCGGATTGAGGTTTTCCAGCAGGGTCAGGCAGCGCTCGAAGTAGTTCTCCAGCGTCGAATCGTAGATGGTTCCGACGACCCGGAGGTATCCTTCCACGAGCGTCCTGGGATCCATCTGCGGCTTGAAGTTCAGGGCAGTGGCGTCGATTTCGACAGGTTTGTCCAGCAACCGATTCTCGCGCTCCAGCCGGGTCCACAGGTTCGTTCCCTTGAGAGCCGTCAGCAACCCGACCAGCGCGATCGGAATCCCGGCTTCCTGGATGAACTCGATCTGCGCATCGAACGCGTTGTCGTCGTCGTCATCGAGGCCGAGGATGAAGCCGCCCAGAACCATCATTCCCTTTTGCTGAATCTTGCGGACGGACGTGAACAGGTAGTTGTCGTCGCGCCTGTCGAGATTCTGAGGCTTCTTCATCTTCTTGAGCGCCTTCGGATTGGGCGTTTCGATACCCAGGAAGACGGCGTCGAAACCGGCGTCGATCATGACGTCCATCAAGTCGTTCATCCGGACGAGATTGACACTCGCTTCGGTGAACAACGCATAGGGATGACCACGCTCCTTTTGCCACTCGGCGATCACGGGGAGAAGCTTCGAGACTTCGCGCTTGTTGCCAATGAAGTTGTCGTCCACCAGAAAGAGTGGACCCCGCCAGCCCAACTCGTACAGATGGTCGAACTCAGCCACCATCTGTTCCGGGGATTTTGTTCGCGACACGCGGCCGTACAGCTTCGTGATGTCGCAGAACTCGCAGTCGAAGGGGCATCCCCGCGAGAACTGCAGGCACATCGAGTGATACTCCTTCATGTCTATGAGGTCGAAGCGGGGGATCGGAGCCGTGCTCATGTCCGGCTTCCTCGGGGCGCGATAGACGGTCCGTGCCGTGCCGTTCTCCAGGTCGCGAAGGAAGGTCGAAAAGGTCTCCTCGACCTCGTCGAGCACAAAATGATCGATTCCCTCCATCTCTTCATGAAACGTGGTGGGGTGCGGCCCGCCGGCGATGACCGGGACCTGCGCGCGATTGCAGCGCTCTACGACTTCCTCGAGTGAAGGGCGTTGCGGAATCATGGTCGATGTGAAGGCCAGATCCGCCCACTCCAGGTCGGACTCCTCCAGTGGCGTCACGTTGAGGTCGACCACCCGCAGATTGTACCGGGACGGGAACATCGCGGCCACGGTGAGCAGGCCGAGTGGAGGGAATGCCGCCTTGATGCCCAGAAGGTCAAGCGCGTAGTTGTTGCCCCAGTAGGTGGGAGGGTGTTTCGGGTAGAGGAGCAGGGCGTTTGGCATGGTCTACCTCGCTTCGTCCAGTACGAGAGCCGAACCGACCCGGCTTGCGACAAATTCGCGGTAGTCGGCGAATGCGGCGTTCACCTTGTCGCTGGTCAGGCCGTAGTCCGCGATATCGTACTTGTGCCGTTGCTCCAGGCGCCGTTGCTCCTCCTGCTTCCAGAACCAGGCTTTCATCGCCTCAATC
>JAPPDQ010000026.1 GCA_028875495.1 Chloroflexota bacterium | reverse complement strand
GAGCGGTAGGAGGATGAATGCCCGGGCCGCAGTCTCTGCTACTACCAGGCTGCCGAGCACGATCAGGAACCCTGCCCCGCCGAATGGCTGGAACGTCCTGCCAAGGCTTCTCAGTATCTCCGTGGTTTGAGACCACCTGAACAGGTGGTAGTAGAAGGGCCGGTCATCGCTGACCGGAGAGATATCGTGACTGTAGCCGGCGTACAGCGCCTCCCTCGTCTCAGGGTCCAGGATGGCCTTGACCGTGTCGTGGTATGCCGGAGTCGGGTGCACGCTGAACCTGTTCACGTCCGAAGCCCCTATGCCGGGAAGGTGGACGAGGTCGTACTGGAGCCCTTCGGCGAACCTGCGCACGGCATCGATGTCCGCGTCGTCGAGCGGTGAGCGCTTCACGATCAGCGTTATCGTCTGCAGGCTGCGTATGACGGCCATGTGCTCCGCCGGCTCGACTCCCAGACCCTCCAGTGCCTCGACGGCGACGGAAACGACCCTGACTCCCTCGCTCGGCGGCGTCTGTGCCCACCGCGTGACGGACAGAAAACCGTCCGGGGCCAGACGGTTGTAGTAGCTATCGAACGCCTCCACCGTGTACAGGTAGTTCTCCGACACTCCATAGGCCCCGGCAAGCACCGGCCTGAACGAGTCGGCTAGGCTCACCTGGATGACATCGAAGCGCTCGTCCGTGCGATGCAGATAGCTCCTCGCTCCCTCATCGACGACGGTCACGCCCGGCCTGCCGAGAATGCCCGCCGCGTGATCCTCGAACCTCTCTCCCACGGCCTCGACCACCAACGGGTTCGAGATGACCGCCGTCACGGACTCCGCGCCATTGTGCAGCGCGGTAAGAATGTCGAGCCCGCCACCGGGTTCGATCACGACCGCCGCGGGGCGGTCCGTCAGCCGGTAGACCAGCGAGGTCGGCAGGTATTCGGTGAAGTCCGCTCCCTCCGGTGGGACCGCGCTCATCGGGCTCAGGTTGTCACCGTCGACAGCGAGCGCAGTCTGTGGCGGCAGTTCGCCTTGGTAGGCGAAGCTGAGTCCTGGCGCCGCATGGATGCTGTTGCTCTGAATCACTTCCACCAATGAGAATGCATTCCACCGGCTCCATGCTTTAGAGGCCCCCTCGTGTCTTAGTGCCTGGCTGACGGCCTTGTACGGCGACAATTTGAGATCGGTGACGCCCAACACCACCGCGACCGCCACCACCCCCACGGCAAGAATGCCGGGAACCAGCCACGCGGGACGTCTCAACTCCCTTCCGGCCATCGCCGCCGCTCCCACTAGCGCAATGACACCGGCGACGACGACCGATCCCGCAGCGCCGACGAAGAGCGGAAATACAACGGAGAGGAGACATCCTATCCCCGCGCCGACGAGGTTTGTCCCGTAGAGCACTCCCGCCTTGGTCGGGTGCTTCGCGAGACTGGCCCCGACTATCGAGCCCGCGAAGAAGAACGGCACTGCAAGCGCCAGGTAGTAGAGAGCTAGGTACGCGAGTTGGCTGGGCTCCCAAAGCAGAGTGTACGCATCGAAGGGCAAAACGTTGGTCAGGTACAAGCCACCGGTGGACGTCACGGCGAATAGCAGCCCCGCTCCTGCCATCAGGGGCCTGATGTCCCGCGATGCCAGGGCCGGAACTATCGCCAGCGCGGTGCCGCTCGCCCCAAACCCCAACAGGGCGAGGCTGATTGCCAGAAAGGCGAAATGGTAGCCCTGAGTCACCGCGAAGATGCGCGTGAGGGCGATCTCGAAGAGCAGCGTCGCAGCGGAGACCAGGAGCACGCAGGCATATAGTCCCGCGGTTGGGGCTGCGTTTTTCCGGGCCTCATGAGAGTACAATGTGGACAAGAAGCGACCCGCCCAATGAAACGGAGATGCTCTATGCCATACTACATACTCACGCTGATCCTTACACCCGAAGGCCGAGAGGACCTGCTGGCGGATTCTGAGAGCCTCCACGGGATCACGTCAGAGGTGGAGACGGAGGACACAAAGGTGCTCGGCATGTACGCCGTCCTCGGTGAGTACGACTTCGTATGTATAGTCCAGTCTCCGAACAACGACGACGCGGCTCGTTTCTCACTCGAACTTGGCGTGAAGGCAGGTGCACATATACGCACCATGCCTGCAATCCCCATAGGAAGGCTCAGACCGGCGCAGCGGGACAGCAGCCCCTCAGACTTGGAGAGCGAGGTTACGCCGTCCAAAGGCAACGGCCCTGTGCACGAAAACAGCCCTTGACGACGGGCCGATACCGACGCATGTAGCGGATCAACCGCATCGGCACCTGATTGGCCCGCTCAGTGACGAACGACACCCATTTCGTCGTGCATGATCGGGGCGGCGAGGAAGGCGTCCGTGTCGACGTTCCCGAACCGTGCCGGGCTGTATAGGTCGGAATTGATCCTCGTTCCGCCATCCACCACGTGTTCGGCCAGAAGCAGCCCGGACACGGGATTGTAGGCGAATCCGCCTGAGTGAAAGTGGGCTCCCACGTACAGGCCGTCGACGCCGGGTACCGGGCCGATCACCGGTTTCACGTCGTACGCCAAGCTGATAAGCCCAACGGTGTGGTAGTCCCACTCGGCTCCCTCGAGCATCGGCGCTCGTCGGACCAAGTTTTCCTTGAGGAACGGCAGCGCTTCCGGGTGCGGGTCGAGTTCCGACACGTCGAAATCCGGCCCGTGCATCTCGTACGAGCCCAGGTTGTCGACCGAAGTGCCCAAGAGCAGCCGGTTGTCGTCCGTGGGCCGCACGTATCCGTTGAGAATGTGGTCGTTGACGGCCGGCAGCCGGGGCGGCTCCGGGAACGGTTGGGTAACGAACCTCTCGTGTACGAAGTTCTTGTGCGGCGTGCGAAACCCGGCGAGCGAGAGCACGTGGTTCGTCCAGGCGTTGACTGCGCAGACCGCCGCGTCCGTTTCGATGGCGCCGCTGTCCGTCACCACGCCTTTCACGCGACCGTTGTGCAGATCGAATCCCACTACCGCCTCACGCTCCCTGATCTCGACGCCCA
>JAPPDQ010000056.1 GCA_028875495.1 Chloroflexota bacterium | reverse complement strand
CCAGTTCCACCCGGAGTCGATTATGACCAAAGTGGGCAAGGACCTGCTGAAAAACTTCCTCGATCAGTGAAGGGAAAATGTCGATCACACCTGAACAACTGAAGGAGCTAACCGACGAGCCGCTGCTGGCCGTTCTCGCGACGGTCAACCCCAGCGGCACGCCACAGGCGACGCCCTTGTGGTACCACTACGACGGCGAGTGCTTCGTGGTGACCTGCTATGCCCACCGCGTGAAGGTGCGGAACATCCGGCAGAACCCGAACGTCGTCCTCGTCGTCGTTGACAGCGTCAACAACGGTAAGGGACTGATCATTCGCGGCGTAGCGGAGATCGTGGAGGAGGGAGCGGAGGAGGCGACCGTCGTCAACGGCATCAAATACCTCGGTGAAGAGCAGGGGAGAAAAGCCGCCGAAGGACTGAACGCAATGGGCAGCAGGGTTGCCCTCCGAATCAGGCCTGAGAAGATCATCTACGGCGATTGAAGAATGGAGGGGTAAGGCAGTGATTCAGGAAGCAATCGACAAACTCGTTTCGGGCTCCTCACTTACGCAGGAGATGGCCGCCGACGCCATGAGGCAGATCATGGCCGGAGAGGCCACGGAGGCCCAGATAAGCTCCCTAGTGACCGCCCTCCGAATGAAGGGCGAGACCCCCGAAGAGATCGCCGGCATGGCCCAGGTAATGCGCGAGTCGTCCTTGCACGTCGAGGTGGAAGGCCCGCTCGTGGACACCGCCGGCACAGGCGGAGACGCCTCCAACACGTTCAACATCTCCACGACCGCCGCCTTCGTCATCGCGGGCGCGGGTGTGCGAGTCGCCAAGCACGGCAACCGCGCCATGTCCGGCTCCACGGGCAGCGCCGACGTCCTGGAAGCGCTCGGCGTCAAGATCGACCTCAGCCCCGAAGGGGTCAAGTCCTGCCTCGAGTCGGTCGGCATCGGCTTCATGTTCGCGCAGGTCTTCCATCCCTCGATGCGGTTCGCCGCAGGCCCCCGCCGTGAGATCGGGATACGCACCGTCTTCAACGTGCTTGGCCCCCTGACGAATCCCGCCGGAGCCAGGTCCCAGCTCATCGGCGTCGCCAACCCGGAGCTGGGCGAGAAGATGGCCGAGGTATTGAGAATTCTCGGCTCCGAACACTCCCTCGTCGTTCATGGCGCCGACGGCCTCGACGAGATGACCCTCAGCGGCGAAAGCCAGGTCTGGGAGTTGAAGGATGGCAAAGTCGAGTCCTACACCGTAACCCCCACCGACTTGGGTTTCGACAAGGTCCACAGCGGTGAGTTGCGAGTGGGCAGCGCCGACGAGAGCGCCAAGGTGCTCCGCGACGTCCTGAACGGCGCTGCTGGCCCTACGCGCAACGTCGTCGTGGTGAACGCCGCGGCGGGGTTGCTGGCCGTGGATCGTGTCCGAACGCTGAATCAGGGCGTCAAGGTCGCCTCGGAGTCGATCGACAGCGGCATGGCACAGGCCAAGCTCGACGGGTTCATCAACCTGAGCCAGACACTCGAATAGCCATGACCTCCAAGCTCGATGTCCCCAGCGTTCTGACCCGCATCGTCGACGTGAAGCGCCGAGAGGTCGAGCGCCTCAAGGCCGAGATGCCGTTGGCCAACCTGAAGAAGCGCATCGAGGCCCAGACGTCCCCTCTCGATGCACGAGCTGCTCTGCGCGGAGAGCGCGTCGCCATCATCGCCGAGATCAAGAAGGCCTCCCCGGCAAAGGGTCTCCTCATGCCGAACTTCGACCCAGCCGCACTTGCCGCAACGTACGTCGAAAACGGCGCGTCGACGATCTCGGTGCTCACGAACGTCGACCACTTCCAGGGGAGCATCGACCACCTCGAAACGGCTCGTCGGATCGCGTATCCCGCCGGCGTTCCCGTCCTGCGCAAGGAGTTCATCTTCGATCACTACCAAATCTACGAGGCACGTGCCTACGGCGCCGACCTCATCCTGCTTATCGTCGCCATGCTCGATGTCGCCGACCTCCGCAGCCTGCAGGCTCTTTCACACGACCTGGAAATGCAGTGCCTCGTCGAGGTGCACGACGAACTGGAGCTCGACACTGCCCTGGAAATCGGCGCTGAGATCATCGGCATCAACAACCGAGACCTCCGCACCTTCAAGACCGACATCGAGACTACAGAGCGCCTTGCCCCGTCCATACCGTCCGAAAAGACCGTCGTAAGCGAGAGCGGAATCAACACCCCCGACCACATCCGTCGTGTCCGCGACGCGGGCGCTCACGCCGCACTCATCGGCGAGGCTCTGGTCACCTCCGGCGACCCCGGCGCGAAGCTCCGAGAGCTGGCATGACCCGCTTCAAGATATGCGGGCTACGTGATGTCGACTCGGCCCTCGTATCCGCAGACGCCGGAGCCGCATTCCTCGGCTTGAATTTTGTACACGGAGTCCGAAGACGGATCACGCTCGATCAAGGTCGTTTAATAGTTTCTCGTGTGGTCAACGAGTTGGGCGAAGACTCTCCCGGACTGGTCGGCCTGTTCGCCGACCAACATATAGATGAGGTCAACGGCATTATCGACGCCTGCGAACTCGAATACGCGCAGCTCTGCGGCTCGGAGAAGCCCGACTACTGGGGCCAGGTCCGGGCAAAAGTCATTAAGCAGGTCAAGGTCAAGCCTCTCGGTTCAGGGCAGGAGACCGTTGACGCCGCACTTGCCCAGATAAAAGATGTCGTTTCTTGCGGCAACATCCCCCTCCTCGATACCTACAAGAAAGGCCACCTCGGAGGCACCGGCCACGCTTTCGACTGGGACATTGCTGCCCATCTGTCCCGGGACTATGATGTAGTCCTCGCCGGTGGTCTGACTCCTGACAACGTCGCGACCGCCATCCGGCAGGTTGACCCATGGATGGTCGACGTCTCCTCCGGCGTCGAGACCGACGGCGTCAAAGACCACGCCAAGATCCGCGCCTTCGCCAAGGCCGTCGAGTCGGCCGAGTAATAAGTCCCCTCTCCCGTCGTGGGAGAGGGCTAGGGTGAGGGTGAC
>JAPPDQ010000397.1 GCA_028875495.1 Chloroflexota bacterium | reverse complement strand
CTGAAATGAAAATGTGCGCGGAGCGGAGACGGGCGATTCGCGAATCGCCCCTACGAGAGGTTTGCCGGGGGTTATTTTCAGAGGAATGACGCATGGGTTTTAGAAGGCGGGGTCAGTGGCGCTGATGGGAATTCAGGTATTGTTCGAGCTCGGAATTGATCGTGGGCTGGTCGAGTACCCGGTTGTTGGTACTGTAGATGACGCTGTGGAGGCGGTTGAGGAGCTTTTGACTCTCATGTTTGGGGGCCGTCTTTGCGTCGTAGTCCATGATTGCCTTTGCGGCGCGTGCGCGCTCCCTGGGGTCGTCGGAATCGAAGCGCTCGGCCTGGACTGACAAGGCCTTGAGCATGAGAGCCCTCATGCCGGCCCGAGCGAAGCCGGCGACGGCGTCTCGCTGCCTATCATATTCTTCGCGGAACGCAGGATCGTCCATCCAGCGGTAGATGGTTGTACGGTTCACGCCAACGAGCTCAGCGGTCTCGCCGAAGGATTTGGCCGAGACCAGATGGGGGATTGCGAGCACCTGTTTTTCGGAGAGTTCTTTTTCGGAATTTGTTGCATGGTGTTGCATTTTGTTGCATTTCCCTCGTTATTGTAAAGTTGGGTGGGGTTAGCCGGGTGATCGAAGGGATGCAGGATGGGCAGGGGTGAGCACCCGCCCAAAGAGATTTTCTTTATTTTTGTTCCATTTCCTCGTTCTGCGAGGACTTGGCGGTGGGCGACCGCCTGTATTTAGTGTGGTACATGCGTTCTTGTCTGTCAAATCGGAGGAGTGAGGGGATTCTCCACCGAGGGCGTGGAGGGCTAACAGGGCTATTGGATTCCCGCTTTCACATGCCTCGCACCATTGAGAGGGCAGTCTGCAATTGCGAGGGCAGCAAGGAATCTAGGGTGGCTTGGTTTCGTGATCGAGGGCCGTTCCAGGTACGTGACTTCGCTTGGAGGACACGGATTTTAGATTCCTCACTTCGCTGCGCTGCGTTCGGAATGACAGGTGTTGGGGGGCGCTACGTCTGGAATAATTCATGTCGGTTGTCAACCGGCACCGCTTGGAATGAAAACATGCGCAGGGCGGAGACGGGCGACCACAAGGGTTGCCCCTACGGGAGGTTGGTCGGGGGGGTATTTTCGTAGGAATCGCTCATGTCGGTTTTCACCGACACCCATACGTATGAGAATGGGTGCCGAGGGGAGGACGGGCAACCACAAGGGTTGCCCCTACGACAGGTTTGCCGGGGGTATTTTCGTAGGAATGTAGCGCGAGAACAATTCGTGCAGATCTCACCGACTCTGAGCAGTTACTTGGGAGGGAATCTGCGTAAGTCCAGCAGGACTCGATTTGGAGCTGTTGGCCTCGCGCCCCGCTTGTGGGGACGACGGGAAAGTGGTATACTCCGGCAGTGAATGGACATCGTTATCAGTCAGGCTGAGAAAGTGGGCTTGCCCCACTTTCTTTGTTACTAGGCGAATTCTGAAAGCGTATGGAAGCGAGGTGGTACATATGAAGAGCGACTTTATCATCGCCCTCACGCAGCTTGCCGCCGAGCGTAATCTTTCGAAGGACATCGTTCTTTCGGCCATCGAAGCCGCGCTCGCTTCGGCATACAGGCGCGACAGCATCGCGGCGGGCCAGAACATATCCGTCAAGCTCGACCCGAACTCCGGCGACGTAAACGTGTCCATAGTAAAGACCGTCGTAGAGCAGGTTGAAGACCCGCTGACGGAAATGACTCTGGCCGACGCCAAGAAGATCAGTCCCATAGCCGCGCTTGGCGACAACGTCCCGATAGGGGAGCTCCCCCACAGCGCGGGACGCATCGCGGCGCAGACGGCGAAGCAGGTGGTCATCCAGCGTCTCCGGGAGGCGGAGCGCGACATCGTCTTCCAGGAGTACTCCGACAAGGTCGGGGAGGTCTACACCGTCGCGGTACAACGCATCGAGTCCGGAAGGCACGTCATCGTCGAGCTTGGCCGGGCGGAAGCGGTACTGCCCATGTCGGAGCAGTCGCCGTATGACCGCTACCGCGTGGGGCAGCGTTACAAGGTTTTGCTCAAGTCCATCGACCAGTCGGCGCGGGGACCGGAGATCATCGTATCCCGCGCGGACAAGGCTCTCGTCAGGCGACTCTTCGAGATGGAGGTGCCGGAGATCTACAACGGCGCCGTCGAGATCGTCGGCATCGCCCGCGAGGCAGGATCGCGCAGCAAGGTGGCAGTATTCGCCCGGCAAGAGGGCGTGGACGCCGTCGGCTCGTGCGTAGGCCTACGGGGGATTCGCATCCAGAACATCGTTAACGAGTTGCACGGTGAGAAGATCGACGTTGTCGAGTGGAGCCGCGACCCGACGCGGTTCATCAAGAACTCCCTCAGCCCCGCGCTCGTGATGAAGGTGCAGGTAGACCAGGACGAGGGTACCGCGCTGGCCGTCGTGCCGGAGCGTCAGCTCTCCCTGGCCATCGGCAAAGAAGGCCAGAACGCGCGCCTCGCCGCGAAGCTGACGGGCCTGAAGATTGACATCATAAGCGATGTCGAGGCCACCGTACTTGAGGCCGAGCAGGCCAAGCTGGCAGCGCAGAAGGCCGCCGAAGAGGCCGCACGCCCGGCTCCAGAGCCGGAGCCTGCGCCGGTCGTACAGGAGGAGGCCCCGGCCGCGGTTGGCGAGCCGATGCCGGCTCCCACCGTCGTCGAGGAAGAAGAGCCGGAGGTACTTGCGCCCGCCGCAGCCGTTCCCGAGGAACTGCAGCCCGCTGCCGAGGTCGCGCAGCCGGCCGCTGCGGAGGCGGCGCCTGTCGAGGAACCAACAGTTACGCCCGAAGTGGAGATGCCCGAAGTCGCCGAAATCGGCGAATACGTCGAGCCGGAGATTCCCGAGGAACTCTTCTTCGTGGAGGATGAGCCTGAACCCGTGCCCGTGGCGGAAGAGGCCACACCCCTGCACGATCTTCCTGATGATATATGGAACATCAGCCAGGGAGGGGCAGGCGACAGCGGCGTCATCCGGTTCGCAGAGGAGATCGAGGAGTTGGCGCTGCGAGGG
>JAPPDQ010000398.1 GCA_028875495.1 Chloroflexota bacterium | reverse complement strand
AGTGCGTGGTGACGATCAGGTAATGTTACCTCACGACCTCCATGAGCGGGGCCATCGTGTCGAGGTCGCCCAGATCATAGCCCTGCGTGTCGGGGTGCAGCTCGCCAATGCCGCGGAGTCCCTCTTCGGCACAGCGACGGGCCTCTTGCACAGCTTCCGTGCCCCAAGCGGGGTTAACTCCGGCAAAGCCTACGAGACGGTCGGGATACTTCGCAACAGCCTCGATGAGGTAGTCGTTGGCCGCGTGGGCGAGATCAATGTCCGTCCACCCGATGCCCATCACCACCGAGACGTCCACGCCGTCCTCGTCCATCCGGCGTATGAGGCGTTCCGCCGTTGCCATCCGCGCTTTCGGACTTGCGAACAACTCGGCGAACGTGGCGTCCCGCTTCAGGTATTCCTCACGCCGAGGTCGGAGCCAGGGAGGGAAAATATGAGTGTGAAAGTCGATTATCACGGGCTACTTCGAGCGACGCAGGGGATTTCTAACTACATTGTAGCGGTTTCGCAGAGAGGCAAGGATAGGTACATCCAAATGCGAATGACCTACCCAAGGTGTTCTCGCCCCTACCGTCCTATGGCCCTGCGTCCTGCCGTCGTTCTTTGTAGTATAGTAGAGTAGACCCGCACGTTCGGCCGGGCTTGCGGGAGGAATGCCTCATGCTGAAGTCCGTGACAAACCTCATAACCGGCGGTGGAGACAGGGCCGTCAAGCGCCTTCACCCTGACGTGGAAGCCGTCGCCTCGTGGGAGCCTGAATTCGAGAATCTTTCCGACGACGGCCTGCGGGCGAAGACCGAAGAGTTCAAGGCCCTGCTTGCCGAGGGCGATGATCTCGACGACATCCGGTCGGAGGCTTTCGCGGCAGTACGCGAGGCCGCCAAGCGCAACCTCAATATGCGCCACTTCGACGTCCAGATCATGGGCGGAGTCGTGCTGCACGAGGGCAAGATCGCGGAGATGAAGACGGGCGAGGGCAAGACGCTGGTGGCCACTCTGCCTACCTACCTGAACGCCCTCACCGGTCGCGGCGTCCACGTGGTAACCGTGAACGACTACCTAGCCAAGCGCGACGCCCAGTGGATGGGCAGCATCTATCATGCGCTCGGCGTATCGGTCGCGACCCTGCAACACCAGTCCGCCTATCTTTACGACCCCACAGTCGAAGGCCCGAAGAAGGGGTTTGAGAACCTCCGTCCCATCACGAGGCAGGAGGCGTACGAGGCCGACATCACCTATGGCACGAACAGCGAGTTCGGCTTCGACTACCTCCGCGACGCCATGGCCCCGGACGCTTCTAACCGCGTGCAACGCGAACGTCACTACGCCATCGTCGACGAGGTGGACAACATCCTCATAGACGAGGCGCGGACGCCTCTCATCATCAGCGGCCCCGCCGAGGAGTCTGCCAAGGATTACCAGAGGTTCTCCCGCCTCGTATCGACGCTTCACAAGGGGGAAGATTACACCATTGACGAGAAGCTGCGGTCGGTCTCGCTGACCGCAGAGGGCATGACGAAGCTGGAGAAGATGCTTCGCGTGAAGAACATGTACGCGCCGGAGAACTTCAGGCTCGTCCATTTCGCCGAGAACGCCCTCAAGGCTCACGCGGTCTACGAGCGGGACAGGGAATACGTGGTCAAGGACCGTGAGGTCGTCATCGTCGACGAGTTCACCGGGCGCATGACGCCGGGACGGCGCTTCGCCGATGGTCTCCACCAAGCACTTGAGGCGAAAGAGGGTGTTTCCATCCAGCGAGAGTCAATCACCTATGCCACTATTACCCTGCAGAATTACTTCCGCCGCTACGAAAAGCTCGCGGGCATGACCGGTACGGCGGTCACCGAGGCCGAAGAGTTCTGGAAGATTTACAAGCTGGACGTTGTGGAGATACCGACCAACGTCACGATGATACGAGAAGACCAGCCCGACTTCGTATATAAATCGCAGAAGGCCAAGTACAACGCAATCATCGAAGAGATCGAGGCCCGCCACGAGCGAGGGCAGCCCATCCTAGTCGGCACGACGGACATCTCCAAGTCGGAGATCATCAGCCAGATGCTCAACCGTCGGAAGATCAAGCACTCCGTACTTAACGCAAAGCAGCACGAGCGCGAGGCGCTGGTCGTGGCCGAGGCGGGACGCCCCGGCGCTGTGACCGTCGCCACCAACATGGCAGGACGAGGGACGGACATCGTGCTCGGCGGCAACCCCGAGTTCGTGGACGACCTGACGCAGGAGCAGTGGGAACGTGACCATCAGAAGGTCATTGATGAGGGAGGCCTCTTCATTCTCGGTTCCGAGAAGCACGAAGCACGGCGGATCGACAACCAGCTTCGAGGCCGCGCCGGAAGACAAGGCGACCCGGGCGAATCCCGGTTCTACGTCGCCTTGGATGACGACCTCATGCGGCGGTTCGGAGGCGATCGCATCCAGACGGTCATGGGCTGGGCGGGACTGGAGGAGGACGCTCCGCTCGAAAACAAGATGGTGACCAAGGCCATCCAAGGTTCGCAGGTCAAGGTCGAGGCGCACCACTTCGACATTCGCAAGCACCTCGTCGAGTACGACGACGTGGTGAACACGCACCGGGGCGTCATCTACGAACAGCGCGACAAGGTGCTCGCCGGCTCGAATATCCGTGACAACGTCGAGGAGATGCTCGAAAAGGAGCTCACGGCCATCCTCGACGGGTACCTGCAAGGGGGGCAGTCCGACGACTGGGACGTCGAGGGGCTGATAGCGGAACTCGCACAGATACTGCCGCTCGACGAGAAGCTCTCCGACCCTGACGCAGTCTTCGAGATGCCGACCGACTCGATATATGACGAGGTGCTCGCCCTCGCCAATAGCCGGTACGACCAGATGGAGGAACTGTTCACCCCGGAAGTGATGCGCACCATCGAGCGCGCCATCATGCTTCGCGTCATCGACTCCCACTGGGTGCAGCATCTCACCAGCATGGAGAACCTCCGGCAGGGCATAGGACTCTACTCCTACGGACAGCGCGACCCCCTCGTCTTGTACATGACGAGAGG
>JAPPDQ010000372.1 GCA_028875495.1 Chloroflexota bacterium | reverse complement strand
TCCGGCAGAAAATCGAGTGGGGCTACCGTTACATCAACGTCGGCAGC
The DNA here is from genome assembly GCA_028875495.1 of Chloroflexota bacterium. GTDB lineage: Bacteria > Chloroflexota > Dehalococcoidia > Lucifugimonadales > VXLM01 > VXLM01. Next base: position 2,991 of record JAPPDQ010000372.1, on the reverse strand, counting down.
CCGTTGGGCTATGGATTGCGCGTCCTGAAGGACAACCTGGACGCACTGCGTAGCGGATGAAGCATGATCGGTGACGAACAGATCCGGATATTCCAGGAGCGGGGATGGCTGGTCGTCGAAGGTGTCTACCAGCCCGAAGAGGCCGACGAGGTGGCCCGACTGGCCGTGGAAACGGCGGACTCCATGGAAGTTGAGGAATCCATGGAGGGCTACCTGCTGGACCGATCCGAATCGGGCGAGACCGCGCCTCGGAAGATCGACAGTCCTTATCTGCGGAACCCGTTGTTCCGCGATTTTGCCCTGGATGGCCGGCTACGGGACATCCTCCTTCGACTCACTGGTGAACAACCCCTGCTCAAGAGCGACCAACTCTTCATGAAACCACCACGGTTCGGCTCGGAGAAACCCTATCACCAGGACAACTTCTACTTCCGGTGCACGCCGGGAGGCCACGTAATAACGGCCTGGATCGCCCTCGACGACGTGGACGAGGAGAACGGCTGCCTCCGTTACATCTCCGGTTCGCACAAGAAGGGAATCATCGACCACGTGGAGGTCCCCGGCCAGCCCTACAACCTGGCACCGCCGGATGACCTGATCGACTGGGAGAGGGAAGCCTCCGCACCGGTGCGCAAGGGCGGCGTGGTCTTCCACCACTCGGAGACGCTCCACTCGTCGCGCCGCAATACGTCGGACCGCTGGCGGCGCGGCTACGCGACCCACTGGGTCACCTCGTCGGTCACGTCCGAAACGGATAACCTGGACGGTGCCTATTTTCGCAGCGACGACTACGCGGAGCACGTGCGGGCGATGGACCAGCGGAAGGACCAATCGGCGCAAGTTGGGACTGCCGTACGTAGCTAAGGGTACCGCGACCTCCAGTACTACCGATCGTCCTTACGTCGTTTCACCTTCTTCCATGAGAAGTAATTCACCGAGCACGCGCTCGTGCCAATGTCTCGTGTATGCCGGACGCAGGGTGGTTCTTGACCGGTAACCGACATCATCAAGGAGTGCCTCGAGCGACGCCAGTCGCTGGCGGAACCCAAGGCGGACGCCGCAACGAAGACTGGCTCGGTCCGGTCCGCACAGGACCCATGTGTCGGTCCTGCTTAGTGCATGCGCCCAAAGCGAAGCCTCTCCCCTGTCCAGTGTGATACCGCTGATTTGAGTGGCTAATCCTGCGTGTTCGCGGATTCCTACTGGATGGACCGCATTCAGGGAATTTCGCAATTCGCCTTCATGGATTTGCAACTCCGCCCTGCGGCGTTGGGAACCTGCCTGCGTTTCAGCGACGCAATCCTCGACGGTTTCCACCGGGTAGCCACCAGACAACGCTCGCCACGATCCTGTCCGGTGGGTCTCCAGTATGATGTTCGTATCGACCAGCACGGTACCCTGATGCCTGGCCATGACGCCTCACAGTTCTATTGCGCACTGGACGTCATGTGCTGCGAAGAGATCTACGAGGTCCTCGACATTCTGGTCGAGCAATCCAGCGACACTTCGTACCGAGACGAAGCCCCTCTCGATCGCAAGTCCTAGCACCTCCATGAACGGTCTCGAGAACGGGGCGGGTGGGCCGTTCTCGTCCAGTTTTAGTCTGTTGTTGCGCAATGCAGCATCCGGCAGGGACCGCGCGACTGCCGGTTTCAATTCGCCAAGTGCGACCAGTCGCCATCTCAGTGCCGAGGCGGTCACGCGCAACTCGTTCGCCACCGTGTGTAGTTTCTGGATCAACTTATCTTCGGCGAGGTCCGACCAACTACCGAATCTCGCCAGGATGGCGGTCGGCATCAGAACCGCCGCCGCGAAGTTGTTGGTGAGTTGCTCGGCACGGTTGCCTCCGGTCTCTATCGCATCCTCGGAGTGTTCGGGTGGCATCGCATCCCAGGTCAGTATGTGAAACAACTCATGGGCGAGATCGAAGTGGCGGCGTCCGACGACTTCACGTCGTGCAATCAGCACCGCGTCGAGTTCGGGCAGGCGGCAGGCCGCGCCCGAGATGCCGTGCTCGGTGTCTATCATGAGCACCAGGATGCCGAGTTCGCGTTCCATGACTTCCATGAGGCGCACTGCGGGGACTTCCCCTAGATCGAACTCGGTGACGAACCGCTCGCCGGCCACCATGGCGTCCTCGAAACGCGCGTGGCGGGTAAGACCGAGCGCTCGTCGCATCAGCGGGGTTTCGTATCCGACCCGTGGCGCCAGCGTGCGGTACGCGCCGATCCAGCGTCCTGCGCTTTGTTCACAGGCCTCGAGCCGTTCAACTTCAACGGCGGTCTGGCGCCAGGAAAAGCGTCCTTCTCCCGCCAGCAGGAACGGGTCGGTAAAGTACTCGAGCGGTGCTCCCAGTCTTTCGACGGCGAGCAGCAGTTCCTCCGCCGTCACGCGTCTGTCGCCCGTCTCGATAGCCGATACCGTCTGCCGATCTTTGAAGCCTAACAGGTTCGCTAAGCTTTCCTGCGATAGCCCGCGTTCCTCTCGCAACGCCTTGATCCGCTTGCCAATAAGCCCTGTCGTCATCAGTACCCTCCCGCGAATACACTATCTTGCATTTTACAATATGCAATATATTTATGCAATTTGCAATATGTTTTAGATGCCACCTCAGGATTTCTTCCGGCCCAGAAGGCATTCATCCACCGGATGTGTAGGACTTTGATATGCGTCTGCTTTCGGTTTGATTACGTGTTTTGAATTGTGTATTTTTGGCAGGTTATATGATCATAAATCGGAATGTGATTCAACAGATGGCGATCATTCACCCGTGAGATAAGTAAACAGGGAGTGTTTAAATGACGACCGCATCGGCGACAAGAACCATTACCGATCTCATGTGGTCGGAGACGGCATCAATCTACGATGCGATCCTCGCCCATCCCTTCATCAAGGGACTTACCTCCGGCGATCTGGAACGCTCTGCCTTCGAATTTTACACCGTCCAGGACGCGCTGTATCTCAAGGACTACGCCCGGGCCCTGAGCCTCG
>JAPPDQ010000447.1 GCA_028875495.1 Chloroflexota bacterium | reverse complement strand
CCCGGAGCGTCACGGTGCCCGACGGCGCGTTCAGGATGAGGAAGCGTCCCACGTTGACGGTGAGGCCGCCGAGTTCCGTCCCCTCGACCAGCACTTGCGCACCGGCAAGGGGCCGCTGGGTGGTGGCCTCCACCACCGTCCCGGTGATGCCATCCTGGGCGGAAAGCGGCGCGAGAACCAGAGCCAGGGCCAGGAGACCTCCGGCTCCTCCCGCGACAAGTCCCCGCCAGGCAGGGACAGGTGGGTTCCGACTTGCTTTCGAGTGCATGGCAACCTCCTCCTGGGCTGTTGGGGTCACGCCCCGTTTGGGCGCGACAAACGCAAAGGAACGGGGGCCGCCACCAGCGCGGGCGGCGACCCCGTTTTCTCCTCGTGCAGGGGTACAACTACCCGATGTTCTCGTTACCCTTTCTCTCCACTTCAGGCAACTGGAAGCATGTCAAATTCCCGTACTCCGCCCCCGTCTGGTCGAGTCCGTTGGGGTGAATCGATCCCGGGTCGCCGAGGAACGGGATGTTGAAGCGCAGCATGTCGTGAAGGCGGTGACCACCCAGCACGAACAGCTGACGCCGACGTTCCTCCTTGACCAGATCCATGATCCCCCCCGCCCCGACAGACGCCGTCACAGTGGGGAGCATGGCCGCTTCGCGCAACCCGTTGATCTTGGCGAGCGCGCCGTCCACATCGCCCTGCATGGCCAGGGCCTCCGCCTCATACATGCGGGCCTCGTGCCAGTGGACGAGCGGCAGCGGGTCGCTCCTGGAGTTGTACTTGTCGTGGTAATAGAGGACCGTGGCGAAGTCGGCGGCTTGCGTTCCATCGGTCTTGACGTTGACGCGAGTGTCGGGCACTCCGTCGCCCTCGGTCGGCATGCCGTCGGCACCGAGAGTCAGGTTCTGGTAGTTGTCGGCCACGGAACCGTGGGCCCGGAAGCCCGTGGGCGCGTTCAGGCGCTCGAAGTAGTAGTTGTACCGTCGCGATTCCGCGGCATCGCGTGTCACTTCCACCACGAATCCGTCCGGAATCTGACCCGCATCGGCGAGGGCGCCGGCGTGGTCTCCCTTGGCGATGCGAACGCGGGCCCGTCCCAGTTGGCCCTGCATGGTCAGGGTTGCGTCTCCGGCTGCCTGCGCCAGTGAAATCGCGTTGCTGAAGCGCTGCTCCGCCTCGGACTGGACCTGGGCCGGCGTCAGCTCCGGGCCACCGTCGATCGACATGCTGCAGAATCCCTCGCCCATCGCGATGAGGGGGAATGCGCCCCACGTCGCCGCTGTAGCCTGGAGCGCACCAAGGTTCGGAACATCCTCGGCCGGGAAGCCGGACAGCCGTGAAGACACGTCCTCCGCCTGGAAGCGCGCCGTGTGCAGGGGCGTGAACATCGGATACCCCCAGCCGCCGCAGGTTCCCTGCGAATAGCCGGCATCGCTCGCGTAGATCTTCCGCTGCCCCCAATTCCTCATAGTGAGGTTGCCGGAGGTCGGCACGTACTCGTCCGAGTGGTGGGCGGAGCCCGCCACATACTGGTTCCAGCTGCACTCGACCTCGGCAATCACCCCTGTGGTCAGCACGTCGGCGAGTGACGCATTGTCCAGCGCTTCCTCCAGCACCTTTCCAGGGACATGGACCTCGAGGATCTCGTCCAGGCTGCACCCGGAGAGCACGAGGGATGAAGCGGCGAACAGAGCCGCACCAACCAGCCTGTTTCTTGCTTTCATTTTCTTCTCTCCTTGTGATCTAGAAGGTGAACCGGAGGGTGGACGTAAAGCGCGTCGTCTGCGGCCAGCCCTCCTGGAGATAGCCGTTCAGCCCGAAGTTGGCAGGATGCATGTGTGTCCGCTCGATGTCCATGACGGGGTGGCCGAAGGACTCGGTCGTCTTCTGCCAGATGGTGTATACGTTGTCGAGGGACGCCGTGAGCGCGACACGGCTCGCCCACATCATCTCAGCCATGGAGCTGGGCAACGTGTAGGACGCCGAAACCGTTCGCAGCTTCATGAACGATCCGTCGACCACACCGGACTGGGCCAGACCCTCCGCTCCAAGCGCCTCGTAGCCGAGGAGAATCGGGTCGGTACGTTCCAGGATCGCCCTGGAATTGATGAAGAAGCGGTGCTGCGCGCTGATATCGCCCAGACTCATGTGGTGTCCGCCGACATAGTCGACCAAGGCATAGAGAGACAGGTTCTGGCCGAGGCGAACGTTGGCGTACATCCCCGCTTCGATGTTCGGGATGGGCTGGCCCCAGTAGACCTCCGGCGCACCGGCGCACGGCACGACGGAGCCATCGCCCCACGAGAAGTTGGAGCCTTCGATGACGTCGCCACCTTCGCACATCAGGTTGGTCGCAACGTTCCGGCCGCTCGACCCATCGAGGGTCGCGCTGACCACCCTCTTGTAGAACATCGCCCCGAGCGGGAACCCCTCGACGTGGAACTGCCGGTTCAGGCTTGAAGAACTCTGAACGATGGGAGGCTGGCCACCAAGATCGGTGACCTCGTTGTCGAAGGTGGAGAAAGTGGCTCCCAGATCGACGCTCAAGGCATCCGAACTGTATACGGCCCCGTTGACGGCGACCTCGACCCCCTTGTTGCGTATCTCGCCGATGTTCCTGAACTGCACACCGGGGAATCCCTTGGACGGAATCACCGGCACCCGCACGAGCGCGTCGTTTGTGGTCTGGGTGTAGGCGGTGAATTCGATCCCGATCAGGTCTCCCATCAGCCCGACATCGAACCCAACTTCCAACTCCGTCCCGACTTCGGGCTTGAGATCCGGGTTTCCGATGTTCTCGGGAGTGAGGACCGAGGCACCATCCGGGCCTACGGTCGGCGTGTAGGTCTGAATCGCGTCGAAGACGTCGGGCTGCTTCCCCGCCTTACCCCACGCAGCCCTGAGCTTCATCGTATTGACCCCGCCCAGGGCATTCCGGAAAAACTCCTCGTCGCTGATGACATAGGACGCCGACAGCTTGGGGTAGACGACGAAGTCGAAGTTCTTGCCAAAGGCGCTGTTGTCGTCCCCTCGGACCGCTCCGGTCAGGAAG
>JAPPDQ010000303.1 GCA_028875495.1 Chloroflexota bacterium | reverse complement strand
ATGCGGTGCAGTGCGTCGTTGCTGCGAATTGGCATTTCTTCACCAGTGGGTGGGAGAGCTGCAATGTACTGCTCCGAGCGACTCTCTCCGTTTTGTTCATAGTAGGTTCCTTCCGATTTCGTGTCAAAGTTGCGGCCCGTCACTCCCAGGCCGTACCATGAATTGGGAAGGTCTTCATCTACATTTGTCCAAGCAATTGTCATCAGTTCGTCCCCGCCACTGCAGTATTCCTGCAATCAGTGTGTTCCATTCAGTCAAGCTGTGGGGAGCAATGGCCGTATTGGCCTTCGCTGCGCTCCTGTCACCGGGAATCGTGGAGGCTCAGGAGCGCGATAAGCCGGTCGAGATTCTCGACGCCACGCAAGAGGACTACCGCGTCGTTGTGCGTATCTTGCCGAGGGTGCCCGCGGTAGGTCAGATCAACTTCAACGTCGTTCCTACTTCCGCCGGTGACGGGTCTCCGGTACGAAATGCCACGATCACGCTAACCGCCCACGATGCGGAGGACATCCCCACATACCAGGTGCGGGCGCTCAACACGCCTTTCTCCCAGGAAGAGTATGTCGGCAATCTCGTTCTCAGGGCGGAAGGTCCCTGGAGCATTCACATCGAGGTGGAGACGGAGGAGCTTGGCACGGAGGTTTTCGTGGCCCGAATAACGGTCGCACCCGCGGCGGTCGGGGCCACGCCTGAGGCGGGGTGGTTGATGGTGCTGGTGATGGTGGCCTTCTTGGCCGGAGGGGGATTCCTTTGGCTGAGTTCACGGCGAGCGTTGGCGCGCAGGGCGGAATCTAAGCCGCAGGCCTAGTGGCTGTGGCGGTTTCGCAGATCTCTTGGGTTTGTCACCTTGTCGTGTTAGCCGACGTTTTCGCTGACTGACCTATGGATGCCCGTCTTTGCGAATGAAATTGGGTTGGGGATGGGAACGGGCAACCACAAGGGTTGCCCCTACGACAGGTTTGCCGGAGCCTGTTTTGATAGCAATCGTCCATGTCGGCTACCACCGACACCACCGATCATGAAAATGGGAGCCGAGCGGAGGATGGGCAACCACAAGGAGGCTGTCTCATAAGTCCGGAGCGTACATTTCTCTAGCAAAGGGGGCAACGATTACCGCTGGTGTAGGTGCCATTCACTACGAAACACAACCACCCTTACCGTCATTCCTGCGAAGGCAGGAATCCAGAATTTCCTTATAAGAGAGGTTGGCTACTTATGAGACGGGCTCCAAGGGTTGCCCCTACAACAGGTTTGCCGGAGCCTGTTCTCATAGCAATCGCTCATGTCGGTTGTCACCGACACCACCGATCATGAAAAAGGGTGCCGAGCAGAGGATGGGCAACCACAAGGGTTGCCCCTACGAAGGGTTAGCCATGGGTTATTTTCAGAGGAACGACGGGAAATGACAGTGCTACTCAATGCCCTTCTTCCAACGCGCTCGGAAGGATGACGACGATATCGCGGGGAAGCTCCGGTGGCGTGTCCAGCCGGACAGGGGCGGGGGCAGACGGCGGAGCCGTCCTTTCCTGGCCAGCGGAAGCTGAGCGATTCGACCGGCCAAGCCTGCGAGTCGTAACATCGGAGGGCTGCTGACCGAAACCTTCCAGGCTTTCATTGCGAGCTTTTCGAGAGGTGACGATTTCTTGCGGTTTGGGTCGGTATTGCCCTCGGTCACCTCGCTTCGCAGATAGAGGAGCATACGCGGGAGGTCGATCTTGATGGGGCAGGCCTCTTTGCACGCGCCGCAGAGGCTGGATGCGTAAGGAAGGTCCTTGGCGTCGGGGACGTTGGTGAGCACCGGAGAGACGACCGCGCCGATGGGGCCGGAGTAGACCCAGCCGTACGAGTGTCCACCCACCTTGCGGTAGACGGGGCAGGCGTTCAGGCACGCGCCGCAGCGGATGCAGTACAGAGCCTCGCGCAGGTGGGTGTCGGCGAGGAGCTTTGAGCGTCCGTTGTCGACGATGACGAGATGGAACTCGTCGGGCCCGTCCTCCTCGATCTCACTTCTTGGGCCCGTCACCATGGTGACGTAGCTCGAAATGCGCTGGCCCGTAGCCGACCGGATGAGGAGGCGCAGAAACGTCCCCATATCCTCGATGGACGGCACGATCTTCTCCATGCCCATGATTGCAACGTGAGTTTTAGGCATCGAGGTGGACATCCGGCCGTTGCCCTCATTTGTCACCAGGACGAGGGTCCCCGTCTCGGCAACGAGGAAATTCGCGCCCGTGATGCCCATGTCGGCCTGAATGAATTTTTCGCGGAGTTCATTTCGGGCGGCGCTTGCCAGTTCTTCCACTCCGGCGTTGGGATCGACGCCCAGGTTCTCGTGAAACAGCTCGTTCACGTCCGACTTGGACATGTGAATCGCCGGTACGATGATGTGGTAGGGGGTCTGCCCAGCAAGCTGGACGAGGTACTCGCCGAGATCGGTCTCGACGGCCTCGATCTCCTGTTTGGCGAGGTGGTGATTGAGGTCCATTTCCTCCGAGAGCATGGACTTGCCCTTGATGACGGAGCGGACACCCTTCTGCTTGGCGAGATCGAGGACGTAATTGGTTGCGGCCTCCGAGTCCTTGGCGAAGAAGACCTTGCCTCCCGCCTTCTCGACGTTGTCGGCAGCCATGTCCAGGTAGTGGTCGAGGTTCTCGATGGTGTGGGCCTTGATCCGCCGGGCACGGTCGCGAAGCTCTTCCCAGTTGTGAGTGGCCGCCGCCTGCTGGAGACGCCCCTGGTTGAAGCCGCTGTAGAGCGTCTTGAGGTGTTTTTGGATGGCGTCGTCGGAGAGCGTGTCCGCCGCGAGGGTCTTGAAATCCTTGGTGCGTACTTCAGCCATGGCGAATTAGCTCGTCCCTTTGTCGAGCAACTCGGCGAGGTGCAGGGGACGGACGGGGATGTTCCGCTTTTCGAGTCCGCCGCCGATGTGCATGAGGCAGGTGACGTCGCAGGCTACGACGGCATCGGCACCGGAGTTGCGGATATGGGTGATCTTTTCATCGAGCATCGCGCCGGAGATATCCGGGTATTTCACGGCGAATGTTCC
>JAPPDQ010000603.1 GCA_028875495.1 Chloroflexota bacterium | reverse complement strand
CTTTGGCCAGTTCCAGCAGGTAGGCTGGTAATATCTATGCGACCCACCGGATGGACGTTCATTACCAACCACGGGTTGGTGCTCAGCTACATCTATCACAATCCCGACCACACCGCGCGGGAGATATCGAACCATGTCGGCATCACCGAGCGGACGACCCACAAGATCATCTCCGATCTGGAAGAGGCGGGATACATCCAGCGGCACAAGAGCGGCAGGCGCAACCTCTACAGCGTCGACCCCGAGCTTCCGCTGCGTCACCACACGAAGAAGGACGTAAACGTCGCGGCGCTGCTTGAGGCGCTGACGGCGGAAGACATCGTGGAGACGCTTCCGTAGGGACGTCTGATGGGAAGCGAATCGTTCCATTGTTCCACGCCTGGATTTGAGGTGCATTCTCCTTTTGTCACGGTGGATCGTATATTTCATAGCGCAAAGGAGGACGGGGAGATATATATGACGAGAGACACTTCAAGATGGACAGATAATCCCTTTAGGGACCATAACGCATCGCCTGAGCAACTGGCTTGGTTAGAGAAGCGTGATGAAGCGTTTAGGATTTGGCGTGAGACTGGCGATGAGACGATGCTACAAGAGATAGGATTGTTTCCGAAAGACGAAGCGAAGGAACCACATGACGAAAAGGAGCTTGAGGAATGACCACAGAGCCTAAGTTGGGGCGACCGCGCCGTTCAAATGGCGCGAGAAGGTAAGTCAATTACTAGTATCGCCAATGAGTTGGGTGTGGACTACTGGGTAGTTTGGCAGCACGTAAAGCAGGTTGGGGGCGTAGCGGGCTGGCGGGCAGCTAAGTGGATCATAACAAATCGACTAAACAGGATGGCTAGGTCGAACGATCCGGCAAAGAGGGAACAGTTGAGGAGTGAGGCGGCAGAGTGCGTGAATTACCTCTATGACTCAGGCAGGAGACTAAGTAGAAAGATCGACCGCGCCCGCAACACACTGTCGGATTAGAGCCTGAATAATTGCTCGGCGTGAACGAGGCCCCCCCAATTACACTTGCCTACGGTTGCCTCAGCCGTGCGTAGGACGTAAACATCGCGGCGCTCCTGGAGGCGCTGACGGCGGCGGATATCGTGGAGACGCTTCCGTAGCGTTGTGGGACGGGAGGACGCCGCTCCTCCCTTGCACCTGGGGCACCCTCTCGCGCCAACTGTCCACCAATTCCCCATTCCATGGCGGGTGGATACCTTTCGGAACTTCCTTGGGGGCTTTTGCGTCTTATTAATAAGCGCAATTTAGCAAAGGCACTCCGAGAGAAGGGGGATTGGTCATGCAGCAAGCGAATGTTAGGCGGCAGGGGAATGGTCTCACACCCGTTTCAGTAGTGGCGGTGAGCTTCGCGCTCTTGGTTGGCGTGCTCTGGTTCTTTGGGAACACCGAGCAGGTCTACGCGTGCTCTTGTGCGCAACCGGAGAGTCCGTCCGAAGAGCTGGAGAAGTTTTCCGCAGTGTTTGCGGGGAGAGTCGTTTCTGTCCAACTCTCCTACGACCCCGATGGCAGGACCGTAACCCGTGAGGACCGCGGTACGATCGGCTTCGAGGTGAGCGCCGTGTGGAAGGGGACAGTCTATGAGGAGATGGATATCACCACACCGCCGACCGGCGGGACATGCGGCTTCACCTTTGAAGAAGGGGAAGAGTACATCGTCTATGCTTACGACAGCCCCTATGTCGAAGGCGGCTATACAACCGGCATTTGCAGCCGAACCGCTCTCCTGGAGCAAGCCCAGGTGGACGTCGATGCGCTTGGCGAGGGGAATGCTCCTCTAGCCGGAACGGCCAGGCCGGGGCCCGAAGAATCAGAGGACATGGCTGTAGTGGATAGGGCGCGGTTAGCCATTCTGGCCGTTGCCGCGCAAATCCTTGAGGTAGTCGCTAAACTGGTGTACGTACTTCTGGGGTGTCGGTAGGTATTCTGCGAACAGGAGAGGGGGCAGTGTAAGGGTATGCTACGGCTGTCTCAGTCTGACGTAGGCTATGAAGCCGGCGATTACGGCGCCCAGGATGAGGTGCAGCAAGCCCGTTAGCGCGATGACCGGAGCGTGTCCCAGGACCGCTCCTATCGCGGCGATGACTGCGAGTACCGGCCCTCGCTTGCGGTTTGCGGCGTAGCTGGTGGCCTCGCTGACCACGTAGCCGAATCCGGCAGAGGCGATCAGGTAGAAGAAGAGTCCAAAGCCGGATAGGGCCAGGAACAGGAGCACGATGCCGCCTGCGATCCCCACCGCGAGACTCGCGCCTATGGCGCGCAGGACCAATGGCGTTGAGACCTCGAATTGCGGCAGCTTGGGGGGCTTGCCGCAGTCGAGACAGCGGACGCCGACGGGGCCGTGGACCATGCACTGCGGGCATACCGGCGTCTCGCAGCGTCCGCACCGGAGGCCCGTCGGAGTGTCCTTGTGCCGGACACAGTAGGTCGCGTCGGTTCTCTGCTCGGCCACTAGGTCGCCTCCCTCTCGATACCCCTGCGCGTCCACTCCTTCTGTCGCCGGACGTCACGGTCCCAGAGGATGCGGTACAGGAAGACTCGCCAGTTGTAGCCTTGCTCCGGTCGCTCCCAGTTGGCGGTCAATCGCTTTGCCAGCAGCGCGATCGCCAGACAGGCGAACAGGATGACGATAGTTGTGTCTCGCTCGAAGAGATCGAAGAAGTCGAAGAGATACGCCATGACCGGCAGCGCGATGATCATGGCGAACATCCAGAGCGCCATGTCCTTGAGCCACAGCGTCCCTATGAGGCCGACGAGGACGAGTCCGATGACTATTTCCTGCCACATCAGGAATGCGACCATGATGCCGATAACCGTGGAGATGCCTCGCCCGCCGCTCATATTCAGGTAGGGAGACCAGTTGTGGCCGAGGACGGCGGCGAGTCCGACGGCGGCTTGGACGGTAAGATTTTGGTCGAGGAGTTGTGCAAGGAGGATTGGCACGGTCGCCTTGACGATGAGGTCGAACAGGCCGACGGGGATGCCGATCCAGCGCCCTGCGTGCTCGCTGAGGTTGGAGGCCCCGACGTTGCCT
>JAPPDQ010000355.1 GCA_028875495.1 Chloroflexota bacterium | reverse complement strand
CTCGGCGTTCTCATCAAGTCGAGTACGAACCCGTGTTCGTAGGTTGATTATGCGCTCTACCCCATCGGCGGGCAGGAAGGAGTGACACAGTATCTCGTCCGCCTTCTGTCCGATGCGATCGACACGGCCCGCTCTCTGAATGAGCCTTATGATTGCCCAGGGTAGGTCGTAATTCACGACGATTGAGCAGTCCTGTAGATTCTGGCCCTCGCTCAACACGTCGGTGGCGACGAGGACTCTGAGCTCCTGCTCCGGCGTCGCTTGGCTAGAGCGCTGGTTGCTGCTGGGGCTAAATTGCCATGCAAGCTGCGTGGGGTCGGCGGAGTTCCCTGTGACGCCTGCCAGATCTTGCACACCTCTATTCTTGAGCTGCTTCTCTAGGTAAAGAACCGAGTCGGCGAACTGGGAGAAGACCAACACTTTCTGGTCTGGGTACGTCTTCGTCACAAGCGCGTGGAGAGCGCCAAGCTTCGCATCGTGCTCTGGGTGCCAGGTCCCATAGGTCCGGAGCAGATCCAAGAGAGCGTTGGCGTCCGACTGAAGCTCGCTCACCAAGTCGGCACGGAAGAGGCTGGAGCGGAGCCACTTGAATCGTCTCTTATATTGGTCCGCGTATTTCGTATATATCTCAGCTGCCTGCAGTTCGATGTTGGCATTCGTCCAATCGCCGCTGTTCTCTTGGATTTCCTCTTCCTGTCCTTGTTCGTCTTCGTCAGTATCCCAGTGCGATCCCCTCGCCGAGTCCTCGTCCTCGTCAGTGAACCGAGAGTCCAGCATCTCGGCGTCCTGCGTCCCGAGGGGCAGAGGCAGGTCATTCTTGATTGCGTGGAGAAAGACGTAGTTTCGGAGGGCGTGGCGTTCCACTGATTGCAGGAACGCGGCGCCACTGCTCTCAAGGCGCTTGAAGAGGTTCGTGCGGCAGAAGCCCATCAGCCGCTGGCCTGCACGGGAAAGGTCGGCTATCTGGCGCTGCTCGGCTGCGGTTGGTACCGTCCCGGGGTTCTCTGCGACGTAGTTACCAAGGCCGTATCTTGGCAGCCGGAGCTTGTTCACCGTATCGACCACTGCGTTGGAGTACAGCCTGGCATACTGGTCATTTGGGTCTGACTCGTCGATGGCGAACGTCACGGTCTTGGGCACGCGGGTCGGGAAGAAGGACTTACTCCCGTCAGCGTAAATAAGGAACTTGCGTCCAGTATCCTGTTCCGTCTCCGCGTAGTTGTCCCGTATGAAGCTGCGCGTGCGCCGAACCAAATAGAGACGCATCAGGTCCCGCCAGTCGTCAGCATGTTCGCTGAAGTCGAAGGCTGCCAAAGTGCGGGGGGAGGCTTGATGACGGCTACTAAACTCCACCTCGCCCATCTCTCGCAGGAGTCGCTCCGGGCGGATGCCGAGGTCCTGGTCGTCCTCCACGAAGATACGCAGCTGGCTTGATAAGTCTAGGTAGGTCTTGTTGTAAGGTGTCGCCGACAGCAGCATGCACTTGCTCCCGTTGGCACGGACGTATTCTTGGATCGAGCGATACCGTCGACCCTCACGGTTGCGGAGGTTGTGGCTCTCGTCGATGACGACTAGCCGGTAGCGCCGCAGGCTGGGCAACTCAGCAAGGACTCTGCTGAGAGACAGCACCTTGGCTCGCAGTTGGTACTCGTGCACGTAGTCTTGCCACATCGGGACGAGGTTCTTTGGGCAGATTATCAGCGTCTCTAAGCCGAAGTCGTCCTCAAAAATGCGGGCAACTGCTGTGGCCATGAGGGTCTTGCCGAGCCCCACCACGTCACCGATGAGCACGCCGTTGCGCTTATTCAAGTGATGAGCGGCAATCTTGACCGCCGCAGCCTGGAAGTCGAACAGGCGGTTGCCGAATACCGTGGGAATTCTGAACTCTGCTAGACCAGCGCGGGCTTCGTGCGAAAGATGATAGGCCATCTTGAGATAGACATGGTATGGAGGGATCAGGGCGTCCCGGGCCCAACTTTCCTCAATTATCTGGAGCATCTCGTCAGAGATGTCGATGCAGAACCGGTCCTTCCACCTGTCTTCGAACCATTTCTTGAGCTTGACCGTGGCGTCGTGGTCGAGCACGTCTACGTTTAGCTCGCCCTGTCCGGCCAGACCAGCGAAGGTAAGATTGCTGCTGCCTAGGTAGCCGACGATGGGGTTGACTGGATCGTCTCGGAATAGCAGGTAGAGCTTGGCGTGCAGCGGATGTCGAAGAAAGAGCTTGACGAAGACCTTCTTTGCACGAAGCTGAGCCGCCAACTGCCGCAACGTGCGCTCATCCGCATTGGTAGGAACCCCGATGGTAAGCTGCTGGCGGAGTTGCTCGGCCAACTGAACTCTGGTGCGGTGCGCCGCCTGATTATCGATGCCGGAGGGTCGGTCGAGTAGGCTTAGAGCATCCCTCAGTTCCTCATGGGGCAGCCGCTGCATCCCTATCAGCACGCGGCATGGACCGTCGCTCGGATCCCAGTCGTCCACATATGGCGCAAGCCCTCCCCAGCCTCTCAGATTGAAGTAGCCGACACAGAAGTCCGCCCGGGAGGAGAGGGCGAGAGTCTCCTGTAGGGCGGGTCGGAGACTGGAAGCGGATTCAAGGTTGTCGAAGATACGCGGCATAGATGCTGTTCGCTAAGATTCTGCCCCTCTGTGAGCCCGTTCCGACGACCCGAAAATGCGGATCGTCGACCTCATGGAGCGGATTCGCCCTCATCAGCGAGCTCGGTCAGCCGGTCATTCGCCTCGAGTTCCCAGTGCAGATCCGGGCCCGCGCACGACGAAGCAGCGACCGTCTGCCCCTGAAAGGCGTTGAACTTAAGATCCGAGACGCGCCCAACAGCCTCCCGAAACGGATTCCGTGGGGTAAGTTCGTTGCACATATTCGTTCAAGTGGCCTAGAGTGGCATCGGCAATGGGCGAGGAATAGCCACTGGGGTCTGCGGCGAGCATGGCCCTTTTGCTGGGCAGTCTAGCATGGTTCGCGATCGTCGGAACAGCATCCGCTGAAGCGCGGAAGATCGCTGGCTTCTCCCCTGTAGGACAGATCCTTGAA
>JAPPDQ010000589.1 GCA_028875495.1 Chloroflexota bacterium | reverse complement strand
CCCGACGTGCTCCTCGACGAGATAACCGGCCTTGAAGCTCGCGGCATCAGCATCGCAGGACGGCTCATAGTCAGCGAGCGTTCCCACCTCGTGATGCCGTACCACGTCATGCTCGATCAGATCTCCGAGCAGGCGAAGGGACGCAACGCCATCGGCACGACGGGTCGCGGCATCGGCCCCGCCTACGCGGACAAGGCCTCCCGCATCGGCATCCGGGCAACCGAACTGCGCGACATCGAAGCGCTCCTGCCGAGGTTGGAAAATGTCCTGAACCATCACAACGCGATCCTCACCAAGGTCTACGGCGTCGAGCCGCTCTCTTTCGAGGAGGTGTTCGACAAGTGCAAGCTGTGGTCTGAGCACCTGACCGAGTACATTGGGCCGGTCGAGCACATCGTCTTCGACTCGGTGAATTCCGGCAAGCAACTCATCATCGAGGGCGCTCAGGGCGCTCTGCTTGACCTTGACCACGGCACCTACCCGTTCGTCACGTCCTCGCACCCGACCATCGGCGGAGCGATGACGGGACTCGGCCTGCTGCCGGGACAGATCGACAGCGTGCTCGGCGTCTTCAAGGCGTACAGCACCCGTGTGGGAAGCGGTCCGTTCGTCACGGAGCTTCTCGACTCAACCGGCGAGGCGATTCGCCAGCGCGCCAAGGAGTTCGGCACGACGACCGGCAGGCCGAGGCGAGTCGGCTGGTTCGACTCGGTCGCGGCGCGGTACAGCGCGCGCATCAACGGCTACACCGGCGGCATCCTCACGCGACTCGACGTGCTGGACATCTTCGACTCGATCATGGTGTGTCGCGCCTACGAGCTCGACGGCGAGATCGTCTGGGACTTCCCCGGAAACGCCTCGACGCTTGAGCGGTGCATTCCGATCTACGAGGAGCTTCCCGGTTGGGACATGCCCACCGCAGGGATGAACGCCTACGAGGACCCGCGCGCGAACGGGAAGGCATACGTCGACCGCATCCAGGAGCTCAGCGGCGTCGGTTTCGACATCATCTCCACCGGTCCGCACCGCGACGAGACGATCCACGTCCGGCCGATGGTCGCCCTGTAGGAGACGTTTGACTAACCGCAGAGGGCGCGGAGAGCGCAGAGGGGAATCCAAGTTTTGTGGGGTCGTCAGGAGCGGTTCCAGCTGCGGGGCGAGTTCCGAAGGACACGGATTTTAGATTCCTCACTCCGCTGCGCTGCGTTCGGAATGACAGATGTCGGGGTTATACAATGGTCTCCTGTAACGGGCCTCAGCTCCATCGCGTAGATAACTCGTGGCGAGCGCCGACGGCATGACTCTCACCGACCGGGTCCGTGACCTTTTGACCGATGCGCTGTGTGCGGCGCAGGCGGACGGCAGTCTGCCGGACGTTGAAGTCGACGAGGTCACGGTCGAGCGTCCTCAGAACCCGGAGCACGGGGACTTCGCCACGTCCACGCCGATGAAGCTGGCCCGCGTCATGCGGCGCAACCCGTTCGACATCGCCGAGGCCGTCGCGTCCTCGACCGAGACGGGCGGCATACTCGCGAGCGTGGAGGCCGTGCGTCCCGGATTCGTGAACCTCAGGCTCAACCCCACCTGGCTTGCTGAGCAGGTCGACGCAATCCGGCAGGCTGGCGACTCCTTCGGCAGCGTCGACGATGGCAACGGCACGAGAGTCCAGGTCGAGTTCGTCAGCGTCAACCCGACGGGGCCGATCCACGTCGGGCATGGACGCGGCGCCGTGTTCGGAAGCTCCCTCGCCAGCGTACTCGAAGCGGCGGGCTACGATGTGCAGCGCGAGTACTACATCAACGACGCCGGCAACCAGATGGACAAGTTCAACCAAAGCGTCTACGCCCGCTACGTTCAGGCGTCCGGCGGAGAGGCTGAGGTGCCCGAAGACGGCTATTCCGGCGACTACCTGGTAGATCTAGCCGCTGATTTACGTGAGGAGTTTGGCGACAAGTACATCGGCATGGACGAGTACGATGCGGTGTCCGAGATCGGCGAGATCGGCATGAACCGCATGATCGACGCCATCCGCGAGGACATGGAGCGTCTCGAGGTCCGATACGACGAATGGTTCAGCGAGCAGAGCCTCTACGACAGCGACCAGTTTGGGACGGCTATGGCCATGCTCAACGAGAAGGACCTGACCGTCTGGCGCGACGGAGCGGTTTGGTTCGCCACGACCAAGCTCGGCGACGAAAAGGACAAGGTGCTCATTCGCGGCACCGGCGCGCCGACGTACTTCGCCTCAGACGTTGCCTACCACTACAACAAGTTCCTCGTTCGCGGATTCGACCGGGTCATCAACATCTGGGGGGCCGACCACCAGGGGCAGGTGCCGTTCATGCAGGCGCTCGCCGACGTCCTCGGCGTCAGCCGGGAGTCGCTGGTGCTGCTCATCTACCAGCTCGTTACGCTCAAGAGCGGTGGCGAGGCCGTCCGCTTCTCCAAGAGGGCGGGCCAGATAGTGACCCTGCGTGAATTGGTCGAGGAGGTCGGCGCGGACGCCTGCCGGTTCTTCTTCCTCCAGCGCGCGCCCGACAGCCAGATGGAGTTCGACATTGAGCTCGCCAAGGAGCAGTCGGACAAGAATCCCGTCTACTACATCCAGTACGCGCATGCGCGGATCGCCAGCATCCTGCGCCTCGCGGATGAGCGGGGCATCGACTTCTCCGACGGCGACGTGTCGCTCCTGACGCACGAGGCGGAGCTGTCGCTCGTCCGCACGATGCTGCGGCTGCCGGAGCTCATCTCCATGATGGCGCGGAACCTCGAACCCCACCACCTTACCTACTACTCGATGGACCTCGCCACCGAGTTCCACAACTTCTACCAGCAGTGCCGCGTCGTCTCCTCCGACCCCGACGACGCCGAGATCACCAAGGCTCGCCTCAAGCTGGCAGACGCGACGAAGGGCGTGCTTGCCCGGTGCCTCAGCCTCATGGGGATGACCGCGCCGGAGGCGATGTAGCGGGACGGCGGCGGTCTTTACGTAACCTCTAGGTATTGCCTTGGCGCGGCGAATTTCACCCCCATCCTAACCTTCCCCCATCGAGGGGG
>JAPPDQ010000002.1 GCA_028875495.1 Chloroflexota bacterium | reverse complement strand
CCCCAGAGGGCGAGGTACTGCTCTTTGTAGTCTTGGACGAGCGGCCATTCGTCTTCGGGAGCCCCGGGCCAGTTGTCGACGTTGTCGGAGCTGTACATGAAGTACGGGTAAATGGCATCTTGTGGATGGTCGACGGACTCGCCGGCGAAATGACGGGCAAAGATGTCGATGACCCGCCACTGTGACTCGTACTTGGGGAACGAGATCGCGGCCTGCTCGTAGTTCCCGGCCGCGATGTTCACCCGGTTGCCCGGCCCCGGGTTGGCGCCGATCAGGCGAACCTCGTCGGTACCGATGCCGGCATCAGCCAGCGCACCAGGCACACCGATCGCCAGATCGCTGAACGCCAACGCCACGTAGTTCGTGTCCGGGTTCGCACGCATATAGCTGACGATCTGGCCCGGCAGGTTCGTGCCGATGTCTTCCGCTGGCACATCGATCCTCTCGAACGTGCAGTTCGGGCAGTTCTCGACGATCGTCTCCTCGAACCCGAGTGACACGTAATGCACGGTCTCCACCGCAGCGAAGTCGTAGTACACGATGTTCGCGTTGCCGCCACTGTCGGCGATCACCCAGTTCGCGTTGTGGGTGCCAGAGATGAACTGCGGCGTGTGGTCATAGATGTTGGCCAACACCAGATCGGTGTCTTGGACCCCCTCAGGCGCAGTCGACTGGAACACCATCGGAATACCGGCATCACGAAGGCACTCAAGCTCCTCGGTCACCACCGCCGACGGGATCCCCAGGCTGAACACTGCGTCGGGCGCGTCGGCGCACACCTGGGCGAACGCCGCCTTGAACTCCTCAGGTGTCGTACCACCCGACACCGACTCAGCCGTCCAGCCAAGCACAGCCGCGGCCTCCTGCAAGAACGTGATCAGCTCGATCGCCGACGGCACATTGATCGGAATGACGACGATCCTCAACCCCGTCGGAATGTCACCCTCGATCGGCTCCGTTAGCCCAATCGAGGTTGGCAACGCACGCAACTCATCCGACACCGCCTGCGCCGCTGCAACACCAGCCGCGACCGGGTCGTCGGCCGGTTCCATTTCCTCGGTGGTTTCTTCAGGTGCCGCTTCCTCGGTGGTTTCTTGAGGTGCCGCTTCCTCGGTGGTCTCTTGAGGTGCCGCTGCCTCGGTGGTTTCCTCGACGGCTGCATCGTCATCGTCACCACATGCGGCTGCAACCAGTGCAAACGCGAAGATGGCGCCCAAAAGGCGGAGCAATGTCTTGGATTTCATGATGCCCTCCCAGGCTTATCGGAGTGGGCGATAGGGCGGGTCCCCATCGCAGGTGCGAGATTCGAGGGAGATCGTCGAGCGTCAGCCGTTGGCCATCTCCCAGTTGCTGTAGTCCGGATCGAGCAGGCCGGCGGCGTCGCGGCGACGGAACTTCCATCCGTCGGCGGTACGCGCGTAGGTGTCGGCGTAGTAGCCGTGAGCTCCGAAGCCGCCACCGGACGTGGTGACGCCCTTCGCCAGGTAGTAGACCGTGCCGGTCGCGGTGTCGCCGTCGACGTCGATGATGTGATTCGTCGCCGCGTGGTACAGGTGCGTCGAAACATCGAACAGGCCCTGGAAGAAGGCACGGATCTCGTCGCGATTGTTCATGAAGTTCTCGGGTGGGTGGCCCGGTCCAGGGTCGAACACCGCCTCGGGCAGGAACAGGTCCATCAGGGCGTCAAGCTGAAACGTGTCGACGGCGATCGCGTACTCGTACGTGAGCCGCTCGATCGCCTTCAGGTCTTCGAGTTCTGACACCGGCTGCTCCCCCTCTGATCTCCGTCGAGTCATACGTCTGACGTTTCATACGCCGGATGTTTCGGCATCTTATGGCCGGCTGTTCACACCGTCAAGCCGGGTTCGGTGGGCGTGCGACGCGAGTAGACGCACGGGGCGAGTCGGACCCGTTGGCTGTGTGGTATAGGTTCTGCGTTGGCGCGTGTCGGCGGCGAGAGGAGTCGAGAGTGGCTGGACGCCTTGAAGGCAAGGTAGCCGCAATCACCGGAGGGGCCAGTGGCTTCGGCGAAACGACGGGACGCCTCTTCGTCGCCGAGGGCGCGCAAGTCGTGCTGGCCGACATTCAACGGGAGCGGGGCGAGGGAGTCGCGGAGTCGATCGGCTCGGCCGCCAGATTCGTGAGCTGCGACGTGACCAGCGAGGCTGACGTCTCGAACCTGGTCGATACCGCAGTCCGCGAGTTCGGTCACCTCGACGTGATGTTCAACAACGCGGGCATCGTCGGCGTTTTCGGGCCGTTGGCGGCCACTCCGGCCGACGAGTGGAAGGCCACCATCGACGTGTTGCTCAACGGGGTCTTCTACGGGATGAAGCATGCGGCTCGCGTGATGGTCCCGAGGGAGTCAGGCTCGATCATCAGCACTGTGAGTACAGCCGGGGTGGTGGGCGGTCTCGGTCCCCACGCGTACACCGCGGCCAAGCATGCGATCGTCGGTCTCACGAAGAACGCCGCCGCCGAGCTGTGTCGTCACGGCATCAGGGCGAACTGCATCGCGCCTCATGCGATGGCGACGCCTTTGACTGCGGAGGCCTTCGTTGGCGATCGGGACGACATAGACGGGGTGATGCCCATTCTCGAGGAGATGTCCCCGCTCAAGGGGCGAGCCGGACTCGCGACAGACGTCGCGAACGCAGCGCTCTGGTTGGGCAGCGACGAGTCCGGCTACACGAACGGGCTGTGCCTCACAACCGATGCAGGGTTCACGACCGGTTCGAGGAATGAGGCCCCAGGCTGGGTGGACGGCACGCCCTGATCCGCCGTTTCATGCAGGTCATGGGTGCAACTATTCGTTCCCCTTAGCTCCACCCGGAGGACTTGCCAGGTACTACCAGGAGTTCCCGGCTCAGCCGGCCGTGAGCTGGCGAGTGAAGAGCCGGCCCAACCCATCGATTCCATCGGCAATCTCGGCCAGGCGGAGCAGGTGCCAGAACAGGGCCATATTGCTCGACAGGACCGGCACACCGACTTCTGATTCGAGATCCTCGACGGAGGCCAGGAGCCGGAGGCTCGTGCACGACACGAACACCGCGTCGCA
>JAPPDQ010000368.1 GCA_028875495.1 Chloroflexota bacterium | reverse complement strand
GAAGACGAACAACATCGACCACTGCACGCGCCTGTGTCACTCACCGTCCGTCGAGGCGATGCTCACCTCGCCCGGCAGTGGGGCGACAAGCAACTCGTACATCGACTACGAAGAGGCCGGGTGCATCGTCATCACCGGCTCGGACGCCAACTCGAACCATCCGGTCGCCGCTTCACGGATGCGCAGGGCCGTGATCGAGCGCGGGGCGAAGCTGATCATCATCAATCCGCGCAGGATCGAGATGTGCGACTTCGCCGATCTCTGGCTGCGGCCTCGACCTGGAACGGACGTGGCGCTGTACAACGGCATGGCAAAGGTCATTCTGGATGAGGGGCTGGCCGACACCGACTTCATCAATGATCGCACCGAGCAGTTCGAGCAGTGGCTGGAGGTCGTTGAAAAGTACGACCTTGAATCGGTTGAGAAGGTCACCGGCGTTCCGGCACAGGATATTGCCGAGGCCGCGAGAATCTACGCCGATCCTCCCTTCAGCGGCTCATGTCTGGTCTGGGGAATGGGCATCACCCAGCACACGAACGGCACGGCGAACGCCCACGGCCTGCTGAACCTCGCATTTGTTGCGGGTCAGATGGGAAGACCCGGCTCGGGGATATCTCCCTTGCGTGGTCAGAACAACGTGCAGGGATGCGGCGACTCAGGCTGCATCCCCAGCTCCTTCCCCGGCTATCAGCTATTGACCGAAGACTCGGTGCTGAAGTTCAGCGAGGCATGGGGAGACGAGCCGCTCAACGCGGTCAAGGGCATGGTTGTAACCGAGATGATCGAACAGGCCATTGAGGGGAACCTCAAGGCGATGTACGTCACCGGAGAGAACCCCCTGTTGAGCGAGCCCGATTTGCACCATGCCGAGGAGGCGTTCAAGAACCTCGAATTCCTCGTGGTGCAGGACATCTTCATGCACGAGACGGCGGAGATCGCCGATGTCGTGCTCCCGGCCACGACGTTCGCCGAGAAGGACGGGACATTCACGAACAGCGAGCGGCGCGTGCAGCGTGTTCGGAAGGTCATCGAGCCGGTGGGGAGCAGCCGTGCGGACTGGGACATCATCTGCGATCTTGGACGAAGGCTGAGTGCCAAGCGGGGTCTTGGACTGGAATCGGAGTTCGATTACAGCCACCCGTCCGAGATATGGGACGAACTGGCGGGGCTGGCGCCCATCATCGCCGGAATCTCGTACGAGCGGTTGGACGCCGAGGGCGGCATCCAGTGGCCGTGTCCGACGCCGGACCATCCGGGCACACGGTACCTCTACGAGAGCGACTTCCCTAGAGGGCCGCGGGCGAAGTTCGTACCGTTCGAGCAGGGGCCTGCCGCGGAGGAAATGCCGTCGGAGCGATTCCCACTCATTCTCAATACCGGCAGAGTCCTGTACCACTGGCACGGGGGGACCATGACCACTCGCGCCGACGGTCTGCTGGCCCGGATGCCCGAACTGCAGATACACATCAGCGCCGAAGATGGCGAAAAGTACGGCGTTGAGGACGGCGAGTGGATCCGTGTCAGATCGCGGCGGGGCGATCTCGAAGGTAGGGCGCTCTACACCGAGAAGATGCGGGCCGGAGAGGTCTTTGTTCCGTTCGTCAAGCTCAAGGACCACGCGGCCAACTTCCTGACGAACTCTGCGTACGATCCCAGCTCGAAGATCCCGGAGTTCAAGGTGTGTGCCGTGCGAATCGAAAGGCCCGATGCGGACGGCGGTTCACGGCGCAGGCGCACCGAGGCGGGCATCCCCGTAAGGTAGGCACTCGCGCATGACCACCATCGGACAGATGCCCAAGCCGGAGGCCGAGAGGTTCCGCGAAGACCGGAAACTGCTACTCGTTCCCCTGCTCATCCCATTCCCCGGCCTTCCGGAGGAGGGGCAGCGTATCCTCGAAAGGTACTGGTCGGAGGTCAGGGACCAGATAGAGAACATGGAGCGGCGGCTCGGGAAGATCAAGCACGTGTACCACGAGGCGATTGACTCCAGCGACGACGGCGGTCTCAAGACGCTCGACGACATGAACCCGTCGATCAGCGGATTCGTGCGGACGCTGTGCCGTTCGGGAGCGACAATGGAGGCGACCGAAGACAGGGCGCTGTTGGAAGAGAGCACCGACTGGCAACGCTGTCTGACCATCGGAGTCATGAGCGAGAAGGTGCTCAAGCTGGCGTCCGACGGGTACCAGGAGTCAACAACGGAGCGCTACGAGCACATCGCTCGCAGGATCGACACTACTCTCGGCGAAAACGAGAGCGGTGCGCTCTTCATCGGGCAGGACCACCGAGTGCAGTTCCCAACGGACGTTCAGGTATTCTATGTCTCCCCGCCGAGCCTGGACGAGTACCGGCGGTGGGTCGAAGAGCAGATGCGGGCAGAAGTACCGACTTCAGGTAACGAGCCAGAGGCCTAGCCTTACTCACGCTTGCCTTGCGTCAAGCGTTCCAGCCAATCGACGAAATCGTCGATGACCTCCTGCCAGATCTCGTGGGCCATGCCCTCGTATTCGTGGTATTCGGGATCGAATCCCCAATCTTGGAGGAGGTCTATTGATCCCCTGCCCGCCTTTATCTCGGCGATCCTGTCAACCGTTCCATGGGCCACGAATATGGGCTGGTCTCGTCTCTCCGGCAGTCGCGGGATGATGAGGTCGGGACTCTTCACCGTCGAACTCAGGGCGAAGAGTCCTACAAATTTCTCAGGTCGCGGGATGCCCATCTGATAGGTCATCATTCCGCCCTGGGAGAAGCCTCCCATGATGAGCAGGTCTGTCCGTACCCGGTATGCCGCTTCTACTTCTTCAAGAAAGTCCATGAATCTTTCTTCTGAGGCCATTGCTTCCATGTCGTACGTATTGCCGTACAGGTTGGCCCATGCGTACCCGGTCTGTCCCATACCAAGGTCGAACGCTATCGGCGCGTTTGGACAAACATAGCGGTATTCGGTGCGGCTTATGGCGGGGGTAAGGTTGGCGAGGTCGGACATGTTTGACCCGTAGCCGTGCATGAGGATGATGAGGGGGTATTCCCGGTCGGGGTCGTAATCGTCGAGCCGGACGATTACGAC
>JAPPDQ010000175.1 GCA_028875495.1 Chloroflexota bacterium | reverse complement strand
AACTTCACCGGGATGCCTACGTTGCGGATGGCGCCAGCCGTCGGGTGCTCGACCTCAACGACCATATCCCGCGCGATGACCTGGGGGTCGGCGTACACCTGCGAAATGTCGTTGATTGGGCCGCACGGCACGCCTGCTTCTTCGAGTATGGTGAGCCAGTGCGCCGCGGGCTGGGTCGTGAGCGTCTTTCCAAGCTCTGCCTCGAGGGCGGGGCGGTTCGCCATCCGTCCGGCGTTGTTCTCGAACCGTGGGTCGGATATCAGGTCGGTCCGGTCAATGGCGCGACAGAAACGCTGCCAGTTCCTCTGGTTCGCGCCGCCCACGGTGATGTACCCGTCGCTGACGGGCAGGGCCTGGTACGGTGCGGATATCTGGTGGGCCGAGCCGTTCGGTCCCGGAGACCTGCCGGTGGTGAAGTAGATGGCGGACTCCCACATGGTGTACGCCACCCCCGCCTCCATCAGGGATGAGTCGACGTGCTGCCCCACGCCGGTCTTGAGCCGGTTCACGTAGGCCGCCAGGATCCCGTAGGCCGTGAAGAGCCCGGCGTTGAGATCGGTGATCGGGACGCTGACCTTTACGGGCGGCTGTCCCGGATGGCCGGTCACACTCATGATGCCGGAGAGTCCCTGCGCCATCAGATCGAACCCCGGCTTGTCCTTGTAAGGCCCCGTCCGGCCAAACCCGGTTATGGTGGCGTAGACGATTGCCGGGTTGACGGCCCGGATGTTCTCGTACCCCAGCCCAAACCCTTCGAGCCGACCGGGCCGAAGGTTCTGCACGAAGATTTCGGCGTCCCTCGCCATGCCGCGCACGATCTCTGCGCCTTCGGGACGCTTCATGTCGATGACCACGCTGCGCTTGTTGCGCCCGATGTTGAGGAACGTCGCCGATTCGCCCGCCACGAAAGGTGGCCCCGACCGGCGAACGTCGTCCCCGCCGTCGGGCTTCTCGATCTTGATGATGTCCGCGCCCATGTCTCCCAGGAGCATGGTGCAGAACGGCCCCGCCATGATCTGCGTAACGTCGATGACCCGAACGCCCGTTAGTGGCTGCACGGCAGATCTAGTACCTTTTCGTTTGATATACCCATGTATCTTTGGATGCTGGATTCCCGCCTACGCGGGAATGACGGATGGGGTCGGTAGATGTACCCTTTGGCCCGTCCGCGCGCTGATGCCGACCGCCTCGGTGAACTCCATGTAGCGGACGCCCTGCTCAAAGGTCACCTGCTCGACCTGACGGTTCTCGCGTATGGCCGCAACAAACTCGGCGGCGATGTCGTGCACAATCTGGGGTCTGGGGGGAACCTCGATCTCGGTGAACTCGCGCTCTCCCCGCCGCGCTCCGAACAGCCTCTCGGCATAGCCGTCGGACTTGAGAGTCGCCTCGCTGCCGTAGAACCACACTCCCTCTTCGGCCAAGCCGGTGACCTGGCTGAACCGCATGTGGTAGGACGCCCCTACCGCCATCTCGCCGATGATATCGACGTGGTCCGGCACGGTCACGACGCGCGGCTCACCGGTCGTGTCGCGACGCCACGTGACGTTCACCTTGGCGTTCGCCATCACCGTGGAGAATGGGCCGACGACGCGGTCGAGCGCCTCGCAGAGCATTCCGATCTCTAGCGTGTTGACCCCGCTCACTTCCCGGTCGAGCCTCCAGAAGAACGGCGCTTCGGGGTCGAGGAAATCGCTGCCGGACACCACTTCGATGGACAGCAGGTCGCCAAGCCACCCATCAGAGATGAGCCGTCTGAGCGTCTCCAGTCCCGTACTCAACCGGGACGTTGGCACGAGTCCGGTCACGAGGCCGGGGTGGCGCCTGGATACGTCCAGCATCTCGCGCGCCTCCTGGGCGTTCATGGCCATACGCGACTGCGAAAGGACGTGCTTGCCGGTCTCAAGGGCCGCGATGGTCACGGGCTTATGGAGGTACGGCCACGTGCCGATTAATACGGCGTTGATTTCGTCCGACGTGACGAGGTCGGGCCAGTGGTCGTAGACCTTCGGGATGCCGAGGCGGTCTGCCGCGCGCTGCGCCGACTCCCTTGAGCGGTTGGAGACGCTGACGACCTCCACGCCCTGGATGCTCTGGAATCGCGGGATATGCGTCTTGACGGCGCTGTTGCCCGCTCCGACAACGCCGACTCTGATAGGTAGTTCCGACATAGATGCTCCTAGTCCGGTTTCCGTTTGCTATGCGTCGCCGGTCGCACCCGACCAGCGGTCGAAGTGCGTGACCTCGCCGACCGGCCTGCGTCGACTGCCCCCGAACCGCTCCTCTGCTGACGGGTAGCCCAGCGGGATAAGCGCCGCCGTCTGCACGTTCGCAGGGATGCCGAGCAGGTCCTTGATCTCGCTCTCGAACATCGAGTGTACGGTCGTCAGAGAGGTGCCCAGTCCGAGCGCGCGGGCAGCCAGCAGAAGGTTCTGAACGGCGGGGTATATCGACGATCCGGTCAGGATGGTGCTCGGCCCGACGGCGTCCTCGTTCAAGTATTCGTAGCACGCGAGAACCAGGACGGGGGCCTCCCCCATGTGGAAGGCCAGATGGGTTACCGAGTCGTTGACCTTCTTCGACAGTCCGGGAATCGGCTCCAGGCCGATGCCCGCCGCCTCACACGCCCGTCGGTAATAGTCCCCGAGCTTCTGCTTGGTGTCGGGGTCGCGAATGACGATGAACCGCCAGGGCTGCGTGTTCCGTCCGCTGGGTGCGCGGATCGCCGCCTCGACTATGCGCTCGATGGCCTCATCCGACACCGGGGCGTCCGTAAACCGGCGGATCGCCCGCTGCGTGCGTATCGCCTCGAACAGCGATATGTCCTGCGTCCCCATAGCGGCAACAAGGATAACACGTCACCACGTCGGACGATGTACAATCCCAACGGCACAGCAATCTCAACGATGGAGAGATCATGACGGTACGCGTAAGAGGAACGGTGCTTGACGAGCGGGGGTATGGAGTCCCCTGGGTCTCCATATCGAACGGGGAAGTCGTGGTCCGTGCCAATGCGCGGGGTCGCTACGAGATCGAAGCCGAGCCGGGCCGTCACGCGCTCATCACC
>JAPPDQ010000499.1 GCA_028875495.1 Chloroflexota bacterium | reverse complement strand
AAGACTATCTCGAGGTCTGGCAGGACAGTTTGGTTGACAACGAAGACAGCACGGCAGGCCTGACGCAAGAAGCCGACATCTGGGTCGAAATGGGAGCCCAGGTCATCGGCACGTGTTGCGGATTCGGCGTCGACTACATCAAGGCGCTGAGCGGTGCCCTGCCGGAGCGAGTCTCGTCGCCGCGAAGATTTGCGTAGGCTACACGAGCTATTCAAACGCATGTGACGTTAGACATCCTCCGGCTCGACTAGAGGGACCTGTCATGGAATCGAAGCCACTGGTGGTTGTGGGAGCGGGAGCGGCGGGAACGGCTGCCGCCATCGAGGCGGCAAAGTCCGGAGTGCAGGTCACGCTCATCGACGAAAACCCCATTCCAGCCTCAATGATGGGGCTGAATGTCCCCCAGTTCTTCGGTAGCCGGTTCACCGCCGATCTGCGAGATAAGTCCCGGATGCTGGAGAGGATGACTGCCGACGACGAAGCGCTGGCGGAGGCTCAAGAAGTCGGCGTTGACGTATGGCTTGGGACGTGTGTCTGGGGGGCATTCCGCAATAGCGAGACCAGCAGAGTTCTGGACGGGCCGCAGCTCGGTCTGTCCGACGGCGAACGATCGTGGCTGATTAAGTACGACCGGCTCATCGTGGCGGCGGGATCGCGAGAGCTTGGCATTCCCTTCGCGGGGTGGAACTTGGCGGGCGCCATGGGGGCAAATGGAGCCAACGCGCTGATGGGCCGATATGACGCCCTGTCCTCGCGGCGCATGGTGGTATTGGGATCGGGGAACTTGGGCCTCAACACCGCCAAGATGGCGCTGGACAGGGGCATCGAGGTTGCAGGTGTCGTCGACGTGTCACCCTCCGTACGAGGCGACGAGGCGCTGATAGCGCAGTTGCGGGGCGAGGGTGTAGAGCTGTACCCGTCCCACACCGTTAAAGAGGCGGTCGGCAGGGACGGCGAGATCGAGTCGGTCGTTCTCGTCGAGATCGACGAGGATTGCCGGCCTGTTGCCGGTACTGAGAAAGTCATCTCGGCGGACACCGTTTGCCTCGCCATCGGTCTGGTGCCCAACATCGAGCTTCTGAGTCTTCTAAGTTGCGAGCTTTCCTTCGAGTCGGAGCTTGGCGGGTACGTGCCCGAACACGATGACCGGATGAGGACGAGTGTTGATACCGTGTTCGTCGCGGGCGATGTGGCCGGCTTCCACGACGGAATGGTGCTGGACTCCAAGTTCGCTCGAAGACAAGGCCGCATGGCAGGAGTTGCCGCTGCCGAGTCGCTGGGAGCTATCGCCAGGGAGGAAGCGATCACCAGGATAGCCGACCTGCGGTCAGAAGACGTGACACCGACCGAGGTGCATTCGCACTGGAAGCGATGGCTACAGTCCTCCGTAAACGCAGGTGGGCAGGACATCATTGTGTGCCGATGCGAAGAGGTTACCAGTGGTGACATCATCGACACACGGCCACCGAGATACCTGGGATGGGAATCGGAGCAGATGAGCCGCCGGAATCTCAGCACCTTGATGAAAGACGGCCCGGCCAACCCGAACTACGTCAAACGGCTGACGAGGGTGGGAACCGGCCACTGCCAGGGACGGCTTTGCCGCGAGCAGGTGTCCATGCTGCTCGCCGAGGAATCCGGCACGGACGTGGCCGATATCCCATTCTTGTCCTACCGTCCGCCCGTGCGGCCCCTGCCTCTGAAGGTGATGTGGCCCCACGAAGAGACGGAGCAGGTGAGAATGGACTGGCCCAAGTGGTTCAGTCCAACGAACCAGGTGTTGGGATAGGGAACCGTCCAAGACCGAATCATCGGAGTGGTATCGTGCGGATGGATAGTGCAGACGTAGTCGTTATCGGGGCGGGCGTTTCGGGTCTGACCTCGGCGTACTACCTTGCCAAGGCGGGCAAGGACGTCGGGGGGGTCGAGAAAGGCACCGTCGGCGGCGAGGCTTCGGGACGAAACGGCGGGATGATCAGCGAGCGGGTCGATGAGCCGCCGATGATACCGATGGCGGTGGAGTCGCTGAAGATATGGCCGACGCTGGACGATGAGCTGGGCTATCCGACGGAGTTCACCCACGAGGGCAGGCTCCAGGTGGCCGTGAGTGAGGAGGAGATGGGCGACCTCTTCAAGGAGCGCGACGAAGCACTGCGCAACGGCCTCAGCGTAGAACAGCTCGATCCCTCGGATATTCAAGACCTGATTCCCGGAATTACCGGGAGGACGCTCGGCGGGCTCTTCTTCGCCAATGGCGGGCACGCCAATCCCCAGCGGTCGGTGCAGGCATTCGCGTGGGCCTTCCAAGACCTGGGAGGCAGGCTCCACCAGCACACCGCCGTTACAGGCATGAAGGTCGCCGATGACAGGGTCACGACGGTGGAGACTACGGCGGGGCCCATCGCGGCCGACGTGGTGGTGGCGGCGGCAGGGCCTCAGACGGGTCTGCTGGCGGACATGGTGGGCGTCCATGTTCCCGTTGCTCCGGCAAGGGTAGAGATCATCGCGACCGCCGCCTTGGACCCGCTGTTTGATATCGCCATCGTGGGCAATGGACTGTACGGGCGTCAGGCCGCCAGGGGCAATCTGCTCTTTGGAGGAGGGCCGCACGAGTGGATCGACGTGGGCCTGACGGGCGAGCCGGGTAAGCCGAATACTCCCCTCATAGGGAACATCGCCAGGCGGCTTGCGGAGCTACTTCCCGGTGTGGCGGACGTGCCGGTAATCCGAAGCTGGGCGGGAGTAGTGGAACAGGCCCCGGATTATCTACCCATCATCGACATCCCGGACAGCCCGAACAACTACGTTGTCGTCACCGCGTCGGCGCACGGGTTCGGCATCTCCCCGGCAACGGGCAAGGCCGTGAGCGAACTGGTGCTCCACGGCAAGTCGAGCGTCGACATCAGCGCGCTTGGGCTGGGGCGGTTTTCCGACGTTAGTCGCGACTGGCGCGAGGAGCGCGGCTGGATTCCGGTGGCTTAGCGGGGTTGAAGTAGGGGATTGTGGCCCTCCCTGTCGGCGCTAGTTCGGTTCCATATGGTTCTCTAAGTACCCTCACCCTAGCCCTCTCCCACGACGGGAGAGG
>JAPPDQ010000395.1 GCA_028875495.1 Chloroflexota bacterium | reverse complement strand
TCCAATCTTGTACATCGAAAGTCCTTTGCGTTTGGGTGTCGGGGCAGGCAAGTATTATAGCCGTTCGGCGATGGGGCCGAAAAGAAATTCTTGTATAGGGAGCGCTTGGAAAAGGGAAAAAACCGGGGCGGATCGGCCTCAACTGATGGCGATTGGGCCGGCAGAGCCGAAAGCCTAACGCCCGCTGCGCCTGCGGTCTTCCCTGATGCGCGCGCTGCGGCCTGAGCGGCCGCGGAGGTAGTAGAGACGGGCTCGACGCACCTTGCCGTGCCGGACGATCTTGACGCTCTGGACAATGGGTGAGTGAACGAGGAAGGTGCGCTCGACGCCCACTTCCTGCGATACACGGCGGACGGTGAAGCTCTCGCCCGGACCGCGACCTCGCCTGCGGAGGACGACGCCCTCAAAGACCTGCGTCCGCTCACGGTCACCTTCTCTAACCTTGATCGTAACCCGGACGGAGTCTCCGGGACGAAAGTCGTCTACTTCGGGGTTGGCCGCCACGGGCGCGAGATGATGGGCTTCCATTGTAGGTTCGTCCTAAAGGGGATTGAGTGCTGCTTGGAAGGTGGGCGTTTGATGGTCCGCTCACTTGTGTAACTCATCAAGTGTAGCCGCATGAGGGTGTGCGATGCAACAGAATCGAGACGGTGGTATTGACAGATCTCATCTAGGACATGGGTATTCCGGTCTAGTTATTGGTGACCTTCTTCCTTTAACGAGTCGAGAAACGTCTTGTCCTCAGGCGACAGGTCGGCATCTTCTAGCAAGTCGGGGCGGCGCTGGAAGGTGCGGCGGAGGGACTCGCGTCGCCTCCACTGCTCGATGCGGGCGTGGTCTCCTGAGAGAAGGATCTCCGGCACCGTCATGCCGCGGAATTCGGCTGGGCGGGTGTACTGCGGGTGCTGGAGCAGGCCGGTGGTGAAAGAGTCGTTGCGGGTCGACTCGTTGGAGCCTACAACGCCGGGAGCCAGACGGGCTACCGCCTCGACGAGAACGATTGCGGCCGCTTCGCCACCGTTGAGAACATAGTCGCCGATGCTGATCTCGTGGGTGGCGAGGTTCTCGCGAACTCTTTCGTCGAAGCCCTCGTAGCGTCCACAGATGAGAATGAGGTCGTCTTCGCCGGCGAGCTTCTCAACAAGGGGCTGTGTGAGACTTTCGCCTTGCGGAGTCAGCAGGATAACGGGAGCGTTTTCGGGCGTGCCATGTTTCTCGCGGATGGATTCCACTCCATCGAAGAGCGGCTCGGGCTTCATCAACATGCCGGGGCCGCCG
This sequence comes from Chloroflexota bacterium, assembly GCA_028875495.1. Classification (GTDB taxonomy): domain Bacteria; phylum Chloroflexota; class Dehalococcoidia; order Lucifugimonadales; family VXLM01; genus VXLM01. Next base: position 1,811 of record JAPPDQ010000395.1, on the reverse strand, counting down.
CCGAAGGTGTAGTCGTCAGTGGAGCGGTGCCGGTCGTGGGTATAGTCGCGGATGTCATGCACGTGCAACTCGATTAGCCCCGCGTCGATGCCGCGATGCACTACTCCCTCCGCGAAGGGGCTGTCGAACATGTCGGGAAAGATGGTCAGGACGTGGAAGCGCATGTTAAGTCGCCTCCTTCCTTAGTCCTTCCCCCGGCGGGGGAAGGATAGAGGGTGGTTCTTCTCTCAGGTCGGGGAAGGATGGGTGGTCGAGGCACTTTCGTCGCGGGGGAAGGATAAGAGGTTGGGATCCTTCACCGGCGGCGGAAAAATTGAAGAGTGAGGTCTTCTCCCACATGCTCAGGGTCTCTGTGGTTTTCTAGTGAGGGGGGTGGCCGCGCCAGCCTTGGGGCAGTGCAGGGCCGTGCGTCAGGGCTTGCAACGCGACATCGAGGGTCTCGCGGACTCCCTTGGGGCTGCCAGGCAGGTTGACGATGAGGCAGCCGTTGCGGACGCCGACGACGGAGCGGCTCAACATGGCCATCGGTGTGATCCGCGTGGTCTCCGTCCTCATGGCCTCGGCGATGCCCGGAACTTGAAACTCGACAACGGAGGCGGTTGCCTGCGGGGTGACGTCGCGAGGGCCGAGGCCGGTGCCGCCCGTCGTAACTATAACGTCCACCTCGCCCCCATCGCTCCAAGTGGCCAAACGCTCACCTATCCGGTCGGCCTCGTCGGGCACGATGTCGCGGTGGATTAGCTTGAATCCGGCTGCAGTCATCATCTCGACGACGGCGTCGCCGCTGGTGTCCTCACGCTCGCCTTTCGCGCCTGCGTCGCTGCTAGTTAGGACGGCGAAGCTGAAACTGTGTTCGGAAGTAGTCATTGGAACATACGATTTATTCAGTCAATGTTTAGAAAAAGTATAAAACTATATTCAAAATCCCTTGCACGTCCTTCGGCGCATCTGTGAGACTCGGACATAACCGGCTTTTAGGTGCCTTGCACCGGGCCGGCAGCACATTAACAGTGTAGCACGCAGCATTGCTCTCTAGAGGGTGCCAGGTGATTCATCACAAGCCTGTGATGGTGGATGAGGTCGTATCAGCGCTCCAGCCGCGTTCGGATGGACGCTATGTCGACTGCACGAACGGAGAGGGCGGTCACGCAGAGGCCATTCTCGGCCACTGCGATCCCCCTGCCCGACTGCTCGGTCTGGACTTGGACCGAGAGGCGCTTGCGGTCGCGGAAGACCGGCTTTCCCGGTTTCGTGAGTCGGCAAGGCTGGTCGAGACCAGTTATGTAAACATCGCCGAAGTCGCCGCCGAGCACGATTTTCTCCCCTGCGACGGGGTCCTGTTCGACCTTGGAGTCTCGTCACTCCAGCTCGACAGCGCCTCTCGCGGGTTCGCTTTCTCGAAGGAAGCGTCGCTGGACATGCGGTTCGGCCCCTCCATCGGAAGATCGGCCAAGGAGATCGTCAACGACACGGACGAGGAAAGCCTGGCCAATCTCATTTACCGACTGGGAGAGGAGCGAAGGTCACGGCGGATCGCCCGGGCTATTGTCAGAGCACGACCGTTCGAGACTACGGTTGAACTGGCCGACGCTGTGGCAGGAGCGGTCGGAAGGCGCAACAGGGGACGCAGGAACATTCACCCGGCGACCCGCACCTTTCAGGCCCTCCGAATCGCGGTAAACGGCGAGCTCGACAACGTGGAGGCAGGCATCAGAGCGGCTATAGGGACTCTAAGGCAAGGAGGTAGGTTGGTTGTGATCAGCTACCACTCCCTTGAAGACCGGTTGGTCAAGACCCTGCTACGGGAGGAG
>JAPPDQ010000023.1 GCA_028875495.1 Chloroflexota bacterium | reverse complement strand
TGCCGGCTGTCCCACGAACATTACGTCCTGGAGGCTCCTCTCTCCCATGATGCGTTGGCACTCGCCGTTCGGGTTCCCAGGTCCCATCACGATCAGCCGCAGATTCGGCCAGTCCCACTTCAGCTTGCTGTACGCCAGCAGGAGGTATTTCAGCCCCTTCCGCTTGTCGGCCCGACCGAGAAACAGCAGGTTTATCATCCCGTCCTGCAGCGGAGGGAACGGCCCCACGCCCTGCTGGTACTGATCGATCCTCACCCCGTTGGGAATAATCTCGTAGTCGCTGTCGAAGTGACTGCTGATGTACTCCTTGGCCGGCTGCGAAACGGCGATTCGCCCGTGCAGCTTCTCGAAATAGGGCTGCGCTATCCGCGCTCCGCCCACGTCATAGACCCGCGAGCCGGGATAGGCGTGGAATGTCGCGATGTTCACCGCCTCCGACTGACTCAGCATCCCCACGCACACGTAGCTCGAAAACGGCTCGTGCATGTGGATGACGTCAAACTGCTGCTCGTCCAGCATCTCCTTGATCTTCCCGCGCAGCCACACCGACACCGATATCCGCCCGACAGAACCTCTGCTCGGCAGCGGGAACGGTTTGCCCATGGGGATGAACCCCTCATCGTCGACCTTGCTCGTATCGGAGCAGGGCGCAACGATGCGAACGTCGTGCCCCCATGCCCGTAGCTGCTGGCCGAGCTCGCGGATGTGCGTCTGCACGCCGCCGCGCGATGCGAAGTCGTACGCCGAGGCCAGGCCGATCTTGAGCGGGCGTTCGGAGACCCCGGGAGCGATGCTCTCAGCTACCTGCCCCGCGCGTTCAGCAGCCAAATGATCCATAGTCCCCCTCGGATCACGGTTCCTCTCCCTGCTTACCCCCTCTCCCGTTCGCGGGAGAGGGTTGGGGTGAGGGTGACACCCCCGGTCATGCCAAAACCGTCATACCGGCATCCGCCGGTTTCCAGTGGGGTAGGGGCGTGGGCTGATTGTTCCCACATCGCCCCGTCCGGCAAGCCATGTGGAGGCTATCCTAGACGAGAACCACGCCCTTAGCAAGAGACGGAGACTTCGTTCGCCCTGAGCTTGTCGAAGGGCAACCCAGCACACACGCGACGACGAGTCCTAAACAGAGAGCCCAAAGAGGGGACATAGCACCCGGAACCCCTCTGTGATCTCCGCGGTGAATCGTGCCCTACTCGGTGCCGTCCCGCCCCGCTATGAAGTCCTCGACCATCTCACGCGCCACGTCGTCGTGGTACTGCACGGGCGGCGACTTCATGAAGTAGGCGGACGGCGCCAGGATCGGCCCGCCGATTCCCCGGTCCCGCGCGATCTTCGCGCAACGGATCGCGTCGATGACCACCCCGGCCGAGTTGGGACTGTCCCACACTTCCAGCTTGAGCTCCACGTTCAGCGGCACGTCACCGAAGCTCGTGCCCTCCAGCCGGATGTACGCCCACTTGCGGTCCGTCAGCCACGGCACGTGGTCGCTCGGCCCGATGTGGATGTTGTCGGCCTGGATCTCGTTGTCGATCTGCGACCGCACCGACTGCGTCTTGGAGACCTTCTTGCTCGTCAGCCGCTCGCGCTCCAGCATGTTCAGGAAGTCTGTGTTCCCACCGAAGTTCAACTGATACGTATTGTCAAGCTGGACACCCCGGTCCATGAACAGCCGCGCCAGCGCCCGGTGCACTATCGTCGCGCCCACCTGCGACTTGATGTCGTCGCCGATGATCGGGGCTCCGGCGTCCCTGAACCGCTTCTGCCAGTAGTCGTTCTCGCCGCTCGCGATGAACACGGGGATGCAGTTGATGAACCCGACCTTCGCGGCCAGCACCTGCTCAGCGTACCACCGGGTCGCCTCCTCCGAGCCGACCGGCAGATAGTTGATGACCACGTCGACCTCGCGCTCTTGGAGCGTCCCCGATATGTCCGCCGTGCCGCCCGGCGCCTTCTTGACCATGTCCGACACGTAGTGCCCGATGCCGTCGTGTGTCATCCCCCGCTGCACCGTCACGCCTGTGTGCGGCACCTCGGCGAACGTCACCGTGTTGTTCGGTTCCGCGAGGATCGCTTCCGACAGGTCGAGGCCAACCTTGGTCTCATTGATGTCGAACGCCGCCACCACCTCGATGTCGCCGACACCGTACTCGCCCATGACCGGGTGCATGATCCCCGGCACATCATCCTCGTCACCGACATGACGGTACTTCTCGATGCCCTGCACCAGAGAAGAGGCGCAGTTTCCCACACCAATAATCGCTACCTTTATGCTGTCTGACACCGAGTCCCTCCACCCCATTTCTTTCGTCTATACTGCGGCTCAGCCGTTCAATTCCGCACGAAATTGTAGCATAGGCCTAACGAACGGCGATAGTAAGCAGCTTCCTAGTGTCCTGCCTCAACCCGTCGTTCCCGCGAAGCTCCTGCCCAATCGCCCACAGCCTAGAACTCGGAACCCGCGACGTCGAAGTATCTTCTCCCCACACTGAAGACAAGAGCATCAATGCCATGTAGTGCATGAGAGACCTGCAGTCCAACTTGACAATAACACGCAAAATGCAACAGTTTGCATCAGAATGCAACACTTTTCAAGAGTTTTCGCTGTCATAAGGACGCTGTCTTGTCCCGTCGACTGCCTCAGCGTCCTAACGCACCACCTGATACAATGAAGGGCGTCATCCTCATTCGCTGAGCGACGGTTAGGTGAGCGGACTCCTCAAAGGCCTTGCGGTTACGCTGAAGACCATGAAACGGTCTCCGGTGACCGGCCAGTACCCCGATCCCAACAAGCGTCTCCCCGTGCAGGAGCGCTTCATGGGGTTCCCCGCGCTCACGTGGGATTACACCGCCGACGAGCCCTACTGCACTGGCTGCATGGTCTGTGTGCGCGAGTGCCCCACTCAGTGCATGAGCGCCACGATGAAGGACAATCCCCAGCACCCGGAGGGGAAGTCCAAAAGGCGCAAGATCATCGACGAGTTCGAGATCAACCTCAACCGCTGCATCCTGTGCGGCATCTGCGTCGACGTGTGCAACTTCGACGCCATCGAGATGAGCCACGAGCACGAGCAGAGCCGCTACGTCCGCGACGG
>JAPPDQ010000334.1 GCA_028875495.1 Chloroflexota bacterium | reverse complement strand
CATCCCGTTCACCCTGAGCCTGTCGATGGGTGAAAAAGAACGCTCCGAAGATCACTGCGCTATCGCGGCGATGACCTCGATCTCCACCAGCATGTCCGGCTCGAAGAGCGCCTCGACGAAGACAAACGTATTCGGGGGAAAGACCCCGTCGGCGTAGATCTCATTGAACAGCTTCTCACGCTCATCGAGATAGGACTGCTTGTTTTCCACTCCAACCACATAGGTGCGCACCTGCACGATGTCCTGGTACGTCGCGCCCGCGTCGGCAAGTATCGCCCCCACGCGCTCGTAGGCGATCCGTGTCTGAGCGCCCGCGTCGCCCTTGGCGAGCACCTCGCCGTTATCGTCCACAGCCACCTGTCCCGCGAGAAACAGCAGTTCCTTGGCGTCAACCCTGGCGATGTGTGAGTAAATCCCCACCGGCGGCGGGACATTCGGAGGATTGGCCGTAAGACGTCCTTTTCCCATGTCGAATTCCCCCTTAAGGTCAAGGGGCGGACACACGCCCGCCCCTCCCGAATGCTCCTATGTGACCGGCAAAGTCCGGTCAGGTAACCTCGGCGCTAGGCCATTGCCTTCGCGCTCTCGACTATCGAGTCGGCCTTGCTCATCAGGTCGGCGATCATGCCCTCGATCTCCGAGCTGACCACCGAGTCGCGTGACGGCAGCCTGGACGGACCCGCAGGACGGCCCATGTGCCGCATGAACGGCTTGACGAAGACGCCCTCGCCCGCAGTCTGGGAGCCGATGGCGGCCCTGATCCGCGAGTACGGCGCGTTGAACTCGTCAAACACGCGCTGGGCCTCGTCGTACAACCCCGCCGTCATCAGCTCGTGCACGGCGATGGAGTGGGCCGGATAGAAGTTCGGCACGTGGCTGACCCACGCCTTCACTCCGAGCATATGCCCATAAATGCTCAGCGGCCCGTTATTCACGACCGCCGCTCGCGGCACGAAGTACTTGATCCCCGCGAGGTAGTTCGCGATGTCGGGCGATCCCCACTTGACCGCGACCGTGTTCCGTACCTTCATGATCTCTTCGGCCACGTCCATGGTCATGTCGTACTTGGAGCCGGAGTACCAGTGGCTGTACGCAGCGAAGCCCACCTCAGTGTGCTTTGCCACTTCATGGACCCACTCGATGAGGTCGCCTTTGTGTACGTCATAGTAGTACGCGCTGCTCATCTGCACGATTTCGAGGCCGACCTCTTCGCACCACTGACAAAGCTCAATCGTCGCGCGGATGTCCGTGCTCTGGACGCTCGCGAACGTCGGGATGCCGTTCGGCACCGCAACGTCGGCAATGGCCTTGATGGCCGCCTTGCGCTCGTCGGTCGTCATCACCGTGAAGTCTCCGCCGGAGCCGACCGCGATGAACACCGTGTTGCCCGGGGCCGCTCCCTGGTCGACGATCCACTGCACGTTCTCCTGCGTGGCGTCGACGTCGAGCGACTTGTCCTCTTTGAAAATCGTCGCCAACGGGATGACGACGCCATCCATCTTCTGCTTCGCTTCCTCAACCGTGATCATTCGCTCCTCCTAGTTCTATTCATCTTTGTGTAGCCCGGCCCCTCTACTTGAAGGTCGGATCGGGCACAAATGATTTCCGTTAGTTCACGACCGGCCAGCCGAACCCAACCAAGATATCTCGCAGTTCGTCAAGTTCGCCTTCATTCAGAGGCTTCGAGGGCGGACGGGACGCTCCCGCCGGCTTGCCCATCAGGTACGAAAGTCCCTTCTTGACCCTTCCCTGCCCGCCGGATCGCACGTCGGTCTTTGCCGAGTAGTCACGCAAGGGGTCATTCACCTTGTCCCAAAGCGTCTGGGCCTCGTCGTACCGACCCGCTTCGAGGTGGTCCCAGATTTCGAGATCGTGAGGAGGGTACGCCTCAGCCGTGAGGTTGATGTACCCGCGACTACCCAGCTTGTGACTCTCCGCGGGCGATCCGCCGTTCTCGATCACGCTGAAGATGTGCGTAAACTTCGCGATGTCCTCCTGCTTACCGTCCGGCGGCGGACTCCACTTAATCGAAGCGACCTGTGGGATGTCCTCCATCTTCATGATCGTATCGACCTCCACGAGACCGCCCGGCATCCACTGCGTGCAATACACCATGATCCCGATGTCGATGTTGTCCGATATGTCGCTGTAGTAGTCGATCAGGTCGTTCTGACTCGGCAGGTTGAAGATCGGCGGGCAAATCTGGAGCCCGATGGCTCCCATGTCCTGGGCGATCTTCGCGTCCTCGATTGTGCGCTTCGTGTCCTTGTAGTGAAGTCCGCACACTATGGACGCCCGGTCCTTTGCCGCCTGCACTACCGTCCGAAGCAGCAGAGGCCACTCCTCGTCCTTCAGCATCGGCCCTTCGCCCATAGCAGCAGCGACCTTGATGACCGCCTTGCCTTTCACGAGGCCCTCGTCGACCCATTGCTGAGTCAACTCGTGCATCCGCCCGAAGTCTACCTCGAAGTCGTCGTCGAACGGCGTCGGCACCGTCGCTATCGGCCCTTGAATTAGCTCACGTAGTTCTGCTCGATCCATGCGTTCTCCCTCGTTCTCAAGCTGGCGAGATTATATCACGCAGCCGTCTCCGAGTAATCACCCACAGTCTCTCGCCCGCCGGGGGAAAATACAGAGAGGTGGAGACGCTGCTTACCTACTTTCTACGAAATTCTTTCTACTTTCTTCCCCTACACCAACACCGCCTCTCGCTCCGGCACCGGGAAGCCGAAACCGGTCAGCATTTCTCGAAGCTCGTCAATCTCGGCCTCCGACAACGGCTCCGAGGGCGGACGCGAGTCTCCGATGTCCATGCCCATCACCTTCATCATGCCCTTCTTGACGCGGGCCTGCCCGCCCGATATCGCCCCCGTCTTGGCATAGAAATCGCTCAGTTGGTCGTACACGCTAAACCAGAGCGTGCGGGCCTCCTCGTACTTGCCCTCCTCCATCAGGTCCCAAACCGCGAGGTCGTGGGGCGGGTGAATCTCCGATGTCCAGTTGATGAAGCCCCGGCCACCCATCCTGTGATTGCGCGTCGGGTCCTTCGTGGTGTCGATGATGTTGACCTTGTCCTTGAGGTCGAATATGGCC
>JAPPDQ010000363.1 GCA_028875495.1 Chloroflexota bacterium | reverse complement strand
AATCTCGCCCCCTTACATGGCATAATGCAGGGTACGAATCCTCGCCCTGATGAGGGGGAGCATCGAGACGATGAACGAATCCGCGTCGTGGTTCCTCGTGTCCGAAGGCGGGGCCCCACTCGGACAGATATATTGCACCGACGGGCGTATCGAGCCGACCGTCGGGGAGACCTTGGAGAACGGGCAAAAATGGACGCGCGCCGAGGTGCTGAGCTTCGAGGAACTGCGGGCCTCGTGCGGCATGAGGCGTTTCAAGATCGTCGTCCGCGTCATCGAGTAGGAGCATGAGCATGGATGATCTGCGCGTTGGTGTGATCGGTTGCGGTCGTCACGCCCGTAGCCACTTCGAGATGATCGCCGCCGAGCCGCGCGTCCGCCTCGTCGCCATTGCCGAGCTTGACGACGGGCGACGAGCGGAGGTCGAGCAGCACCTGTCCGTCCCCGGCTATTCCGACTACCGCAGGATGCTCGATGAGCACGACCTCGACATCGTCCACGTCGTGACGATGCCCGCGCACCTGAAGACCATAGTCCTCGACTGCCTCGAACGCGACATCAACGTCTCGGTCGAGAAATCGCCGGGTATGGACTCCACGGAAACGCAAGCCATGGCCGACGCCGAGGCAGCGAGCGGCGCGAGGGCCATCGTCTCGCTTAACCGTCGGTACTTGCCCGAGGTGCTGGCCGTGCGACGGCTGGCGCGGGAGCACGGCGGGACCGTCAACTGCGGGGCCATATACAACAAGGCACTTTCGGCAACGTCGGAGCGATTCGACTCGCTGCTGCCGCCGCCGATCATCTCCGACGCCATCCACCACGTCGACCTGCTGCGGTGGTTCGCCGGCCCCACGGAGGATCGAGCGGCCGTGCCGACCGAGGTATACTCCGTCGTTGCGGACGGGCCTCGACCCGTGGAACACAGGCAGAACGCCGTTATCCGCTTCGACACCGGCGCAATCGGTTCAATCGAGAGCCAGTACGGTGTCGGGGGACGCATCCAGCGCGCTGAGATCCACGCGCAGGACTGTTCGGCCTATCTCGGCCCGACGACGAGGGAAAAGAAGGTCGAGAGGTACCGCTCAACACCCGACATTCAGCCGAGGATGACCGGGGCGCGTGTTGAAGAACCGCTCGACCTCGAAGCGGTCGGAGGCACCGGTTTCAACGAGGTCAGGCACTTCGTCGACTGCATATTGGAAGACCGGACGCCATGGTCGAATCTGAACGACGTGGTCATCACCATGAAGCTGTGCGAGGCCATTCGTAGCGGCCACACCGGTGCGTTGGAGCTGTAGGAGGCCTACCCGTCATGTCGATGAAGCTCTCCGTCTCGATGCGCGTGGCCGAGGACATGTCCGACAAGCGCAAGGCCGCCATGTCGCTGGAGGACATGGCGCGGATGGCAAAGGACAGCGGGTTCCACGCCGTCTGCATGAGGGCGTCGCAGGTGGGAACGCACACGCCTTTGGAGGTCGTCCGGGAGAAGCGCGAGTTCCTGGACTCGCTCGGCCTGACGGTGTCGATGGCGACGGGCGACTTTCCCATACCGGAGAACAACGAGCGCGGCCCGGACGCTCTCAGAAACATCACCCCGTACCTCGATCTCGCTGAAGACCTCAACTGCGATCTGCTCCGCATCTGCATGAAGACGGAAGACGACATCGGATGGGCGCGGCTCGCGTCGGACGAGGCGGCGGAGCGGAGTATCCGCCTGGCCCACCAGAGTCACCACAACAGTCTCTTCGAGCTTGCGGAACGGTCGGTTGAGGTCATCAAACAAGTCCGGCGGCCGAACTTCGGCATCATCTACGAGCCGGCGAACCTGCAACTATGCGGCGAGGACTACGGTGTCGAGACGATCAAGATGTTCGAGCCGTACCTGATGAACGTATACTTGCAGAACCAGGTCATCAAGCAAGGCGGCGATACCGTCGCCGACACATGGAACGCCGGTCGCGTGGAGTTCGACCAGGTCCCGATATGGGACGGGCGCGGAATCGACTTCCCGCACATCATGGACGCCCTCAGCGAGATCGGCTACGAGGGGTACGTCACCGTGCACCAAGCATCGGCGGGAGTGGAGGGCGGTCCTAAGGCGGCGATTACCGAGAACGCCCGCTATCTTCGCTCCATCGGGGACTTCGAGGAATGAAAGTCCACCTTGTAGACGGAACGTACGAGCTCTTTCGCGCGCACTTCGGGGCGTTCCCGGCGACGGCGCCTGACGGTCGGAATGTGGGAGCAACTCGCGGCCTCCTGCAGACGCTCTTGTCCCTTCTCAGTCAGGACGATGTGACGCACGTTGCGGTGGCGTTCGACCACGTCATAGTGTCTTTCCGCAATGATCTCTTCGACGGGTACAAGACGGGCGAGGGGACGTCGGAGGAGCTTCTGGCGCAGTTCGACCCCGCAGAGATCGCCACGGAGGCGCTCGGCATCGTCACATGGCCGATGACCGAGTTCGAGGCAGACGACGCCATCGCGACCGCGGCAGTGCGGTTTGCCGACGATCCTCGTGTCGAGCAGGTGGTCATCTGCTCACCGGACAAGGACCTGATGCAGGTGGTGCGAGGCGAGAGGATCGTGAGCCTTGACCGGCGCAGAGAGATACTGACGGACGAGGCCGGTGTTGTAGACAAGTTCGGCGTGCCGCCGGAGTCGATACCCGACTACCTTGCGCTGGTCGGCGACAGCGCGGACGGGATACCGGGCGTGCCGCGTTGGGGCGCGAAGAGCGCCTCGACCCTGCTGGCCCGGTATGGCAATATCGAGGCCATCCCTGACAGCGAGCTCCTCTGGGACGTCAAGGTGCGGGGCGCAAAGAGCATGGCTGCCACCCTCGCGGATCATCGGGCCGATGCCGCCTTGTACAAGGAACTTGCGACATTGCGCCTCGACGTGCCGCTCACCGAGAGTCTTGACGATCTTGAATGGAAGGGCGCTCGTCAGACGGCTTTCTCGAACCTCTGCGACGAGCTCGGCTTCGGGCAGCTCAGAAGCGCCCCGACCAGATGGACGGAGTAGCATCCAGTATCAGAAAATCACCGATTGAATCCGCCCGCGATAATCCCCTCTCCCGTCGTGGGAGAGGGCTAGGGTGAG
>JAPPDQ010000236.1 GCA_028875495.1 Chloroflexota bacterium | reverse complement strand
TTTTTCGACCAATTCTGATCCGCATTGGCCGGTGTGTGCCTACGATCCGACGAGCCCAGCAGGCAGAAGGAGGCCCATGTCATGAGCGATGACCTCGGCTCTCCTCACCCGCAGGCGCCCAGCGCGCGGGCTGTTGTCGAGAGAGTGGATGAGATTCTTGAAGCAAGCTACCACAGCGGTGACCTGGGCAACTTCTCGGACGTACTGGCCGAGACCGTGTACATACTCCTCTCAAGACAGACGCGGGAGGTCGTGTACCAGCGTGTCTATCGCGACCTGAGACGGCGCTTCCCGACCTGGGCACGGCTGTTGAGGGCACGGTCCGCAACTGTCGAGCGGATCCTCCGTCCCGCAGGCTTTGGGAAACAACGCACCACTCAGCTGCGGGAGCTCCTACGCGAGGTCGACAGGACGAACCGGGAACTCCGTGTTGGCCCCTACGGCAGCAACGGCGGCGACCTCACACTCGAATTCCTCCGCGACCGGAGCGCATACGACGCCGAGACCTTTCTGAATGCGCTGCCTGGCATCGGGCCAAAGTCGGCTCGATGCATCCTGTCCTACGCTCTCGGCGAGGATCGCTTCGCAGTCGATACGCACGTACGCCGGATCCTTGGGCGACTTGGAATCGTCGCCGACGAGTCGGGAAAGCCGGACCATGACGCCTTCGAAGGCGCCATTCCCAAGGCATCCCGCATCCGACTTCATGTGAATCTGGTGCACCACGGGCGGGCGGTATGCCGGGAATCGACGCCACGATGTGGAAGTTGTTCCCTCATCTCATTCTGCGAGATGGGCCGGGCCAAAGTCGCCACTCAAGCCGGTGGCGCCGGGGTTGTAGATCTCTTTGGGGGAGCGGGTGCAATGGGATTGGGCTTCGAGCGAGCAGGCTTCCGAATAGCTGCTGCCGTTGAGATCGAGCGGCACGCAGCCCAGACGTATCGCCTGAACCACCCGGGCGTCCCGGTTCTTGAGGCACCTGTCGAGACAGTCGATGGAGACCTACTGAGGTCATGGCTGCCGGGTTTGGACGCACCGACCGCTGTGATAGCCGGTCCTCCGTGCCAGGGGTACTCAGCTGCAGGCGCGCGGAACAACGGTGATCGACGAAACCTCCTGTTCCGGCACGTGAGCCGTCTTGCACGTGAGCTTGGAGCGCTGGCCGTTCTGATCGAGAACGTCCCTGGTATCCGTCGCGTCAACGGGGTCACCTACACGAAGCGGATAACGGCATCGCTGCGGAAAGCCGGCTATACCGCCTGGAAGCAACCCGCCGTCCTACGTGCGTCCGACTACGGGGTACCTCAGAATCGGCAACGCCTCTTCTTCGTTGGTGTTGCGCGTGGCATCAGCCTCCCTACGGTGCCAGCGCCAACTCACGCCCCGCAACGGAATGGAACGTCTGACCCTGCATTGCAGAGGACCGTCACATTGTTCGAACAATTGCGGGATCTCCCAACACTTGGGCCTGGTGAGGGGGCGGAACGAATTCAGCTCCGTGATGGGGGCGTAGTACTGAACTCGACTGCAATGAACCACTCACCCAAGGTCGTGGCCAAGATCAAGGCGATCCCGCCAGGTGGCGGCCCTATCTCGTATCGGCGGCTTGATAGGGACGTGGCTCGGACGCTGGTGGCTGGCCACCGAGCACTGCCCGTGCATCCGATTGAACACCGAACGATCACCGTTCGAGAGGCTGCGCGCATTCAAGGCTTCCCAGACACGTACTTCTTCTGTGGGCCGCGCTCATGCCAGCCACTACAAGTGGCGAATGCAGTGCCTCCTGCCCTCGCCCACGCGATTGCGAAGGAACTGCGAGTGTCGCTAGAGGCCTCTGAGCTGCTGGATGCTGACCTCTTCTCGGACAGAACGGCTTGAGCGTGCAACAACCTCGCGCGCCAGGAAGGCAACACCGTCGGCTCCAAGATCTGGATCAGCCCCACCACGCCTTAGAACGGGATCCGCACGATGTCACAGGGTGCGGGTACAACGTGCGATTGGAACCGCACTGAGCGCTGGCTGGCCAGCGGCAGGAACAAGAGGCGGAACTCCGGGAGCAAGATGGTCGAGGTAGAGCAGTCAGGGGTCGCAGGCAGGCTGCGGATCGCTGACGAGTGGACATCGTGGCGCGAACTCCCGGAATGGTTGCGATTCTTCTTCCAGCTCGGCGAGCGCGTCGCGGCATTCCACGAGACAGGCATCAAGACATGTGCCGTTGTCATCCCTCCCGTCCGCGCCTACGCGGCCGTCTTTGCGGCTACTGGAGCAGGGGTGGGAACGGCGATGACCGCACGAGCTGTCCCCGAGATCGATGCCCACTTTGACGCCCTTGCCTCGCTCGAGCAGGGAACCTCCGTCGTCGTCAAGATGGGAGAACGGATCTACGCGGCCACCTTCAAGGGGACCGCCGAGTCCTTCGGCAAGCCGTGCCTCAGAATCGAATACGACAACATGATCCACCTTCTCCCAAAGCAGGATTGCCACCGAGTCCAGGTCGGCGAAGGCGGGAAGCGAACGCTGCCCAAGACCTCGCGGCGGAACCGGTCGAGAGCCTCGGTCATCCACGAACTTCTCGGCGATGACTCTGAGGATTATCTGTCAATCCCGACCGTTGACACGGTTCTCATCGGAACAGTGTCACTGCTCATACAGGAACTGGAGGCAGTGAAGATCAGGTCTTCAGGTGACGGCGTGACCACGACAACGCTCGGAGCCCTGCTACGGCCGAGACGTGTCCTTCCCGACGGGGGCATCTCTCGAAGCTTGCTCCTGTCTGATCGAGTCGCGGACATCTCGATGCCGGTGGAGGATGTTCCTCATGTTGCGGTATTCGACGGGGCCCGAGCACTTGCGCGTCGGCGTTCCGAGTTCTCGGACTCAAGCTGGATTGCCATTCTTGACCGCTGCGCCACAAGCTTCGGCGAAGGCGTCGATATCGCTAATGAGGAGTATGCCCTCCGTCGCGGGCCCGCCCCGTACTTCAGTGAACTCGAACTGCCTCCGGGTACAGAAGCACAAGCGTTCGAGCGTCGGAAATGACCTACGTCAGCCTGTGGCACGCGGACAGCTATCACAGAGTTGCTGCCGAAGCACGGTTGTCGTGGCGG
>JAPPDQ010000094.1 GCA_028875495.1 Chloroflexota bacterium | reverse complement strand
CCGACTCCCGCTACGGCAAGGCCCGCATCGCCGCAGTCGACGCCGGACGCATCCAGGGAGAGCTTGAAGACGGTCGTGTCGTGGTCGTTGCCGGCTTTCAGGGCATCACGGAGGACATGGACGTCACCACGCTTGGGAGGGGAGCGTCCGACCTCTCGGCGGTCGCCATCGCTGCTGCGATCCGCGCCGACCGCTGTGAGGTCTACACCGATGTAGAGGGCATCTACACCGCCGATCCCAGGCACGTTCCAAACGCGCGCAAGCTGGACGAGGTCGGCTACGAAGAGATGCTCGAAATGGCCAGCTTGGGCGCGAAGATGCAGCCGCGCTCCATCGAGCTCGCCATGCAGTACCACGTGCCAGTCATGGTCGCGTCCAGCTTCATCGATGCGCCGGGAACACTCATTCACAAGGGGGCCGACATGGAACCGAGGGTAGGGGAGATTCGCAACAGGGCGCGCGCCGTCGCTACCGAGCGGAACGTGACAAAGATCACCGTCACCGGCATCGTCGATCGCCCCGGCATCTCCGCCGGCCTTCTGGAACCCCTCGCGGATGCCGACATAAGCGTCGATGTCATCGTGCAAAACGCATCCGTCAGAGACACGACCGATCTCGCCTTCACCGTGACCGGCGGCGACTCTGACCGTGCTCTCGAAATCGTCCGCACCGTCGCCTACACGATTGGTGCCAACGACGTGATCAGGACGGACAATCTCGCCAAGGTCAGCGTCGTCGGGGCAGCCATGCAGAACACTCCCGGTTACGCAAGCCGAATGTTCCGTGCCCTCGCCGACGAAGGCATCAATATCGAGATGATAACCACCTCGGAGATCCGCATCACCTGCGTCGTCGATGCGGATCGTGTGGGTCAAGCCGCCCGTGCCCTCCACATGACATTCGGCCTCGAAAAGCCCGATTAGTCCGGAGTACTGACATCCACGCTTCCCCCTCTTCCGAAGAGGTACATGTCAGGATGTGTCAGGAAATGTCAGGGTAAATCACACCCTTCTTCCCCTCTAGATTCTCCGCAGCACCTGTGGTGCCTCCCTCTCCCATGTCAGGACGTGTAATGAGATGTCAGGTTGAGGTATTTTCCCCTCCGCGCCCTCTGCGGTGGATCCTCTCACGCCCGACTGGCGAAGTCCCCGATACGCCTGACCGGCGATGTCCTCGTGCGCCATCCCCGTCCGTCTGCTATCGTATGCACCCGGAGGCAATCAAACACACATGAACGACAAACTTTCCCTCTGCATCGTCGGATGCGGAAGCTACGCCCATGTGGTCATGGAGTACGTCGGCGATATGACCGACGAGATCGAGTTCTCCTTCGCCAGCCGCGATATCGACAAAGCCAAAGAGTACTGCGATCAATACGGCGGGGCCGCCTACTACGGCTCCTACGAGGATGCGGTGAGCGATCCCCGCGTCGATGCCTTGTACTTCATCACCCCCCACGATCTCCATCTCGACAACGCTCGACTCGCCGCGAAGCATGGCAAGCACGTCTTCATGGAAAAGCCCATCGCCCGCACGGTCGAAGAGTCCCGCAAGCTCATCGAAGTGACTGAAAGCGCAGGCGTAACCCTCATGGTCGGCGAGAACTTCCGGTTCGATCCCGCCACCGAAAAGGCCAAGGAACTCATCGCGCAGGGCGTCATCGGCGACCTCAGCCTCATCGACATTCAGTCCGAAAACCTCGACGACGGCTGTGTGGGATGGCGACTGAGCCTCGACCGGTGCGGCGGTGGGCGCATGATCGACGGCGGCATCCACTACGTGGACGTCCTGCGAAACCTCGCGGGCAGTCCCGAGAGCGTCTATGCGCTGGTACCGTCCCACAAGATGATTTCCGGCCTCGAAGGCGAGGACAGCATGGCCCTTACGGCCTCCTTCCCCGGCGGCCTGACCGGCTTCCTTCGATACGCCGGCTGGACGCCCCACGGTTCAAGGCGCGACGTGCGCCTGACCGGCACGAAAGGACGAATACAGTACGAAGTGTTCGGCAGCGATGTCACCGTCGAGACCAAGGAGGGCGCCTGCTCCTATCCCGTCGAGCCTGAAATCCGGGGCATGAAGGCAATGATGCGCGACTTCATCGAGGCGGTCGCCGGGGGCCGCGAGCCGATTATGAACGGCCAGGAGGCCCTCGACGACCTTGCCGTCGTCCTCGCCGCCTACGAGTCCGTGCGGACCGGAGCCCCGGTGAAGGTGGCGGACATCCTATGACGGAAGTCTACCGCGCCATATGGGTCGTCGCCTACCGCGAGATACTGCGCTTCATAGCCGACCGCTCCCGCCTGTTCTCCTCATTCGCCTTCCCCCTGACATTCCTCGTCGTCTTCGGTGCGGGATTCAGCCGCATCGTCGGAGACCTCGGCGGCGACGTCAGCTTCGTCCAGTTCATGTACCCCGGCATCCTCGCCATGACAGTCGTCATGTCATCTCTATTCGCCGGGATGTCCGTCGTTTGGGACCGTGAGTTCGGTTTCCTCAAAGAGGTCCTCGTCGCTCCCCTGAGCAGGGTTGGAATCGTCATCGGCAAGGCCGCTGGGGGCTCCTTCACCGCGGTGGTGCAGGGGACAGTTATGCTCGTCATAGCTCCCATCGTAGGAATTACGGTCACTCCACTGCTTGTCGCCAAGCTGATACCCCTCGTCCTCATCCTGTCCCTGTCACTCTCAGGGCTCGGAATCCTCGTGGCGACGCGGATGCGCTCCCAGCAGGGCTTCCAGTTCATCGTCCAACTGATGATCTTTCCCCTCATCTTCCTCTCCGGCGTCTTCTTCCCCATCGACGGAGTCCCCACGTGGCTCCAGGTGATCGCCAAGATCAACCCCCTCAGCTACGGTGTCGACGCCATCCGCCAGGTATTCCTCGGACCCCAGATCATCAACCCCCTTGCCGACTCTGCCGACGGCTTTACCCTCGGCGTCACCCTCTTCGGCCACCGCATGGGCATCCTCGAAGACGCCCTACTCGTCGGTGCCATCGGCTCCGTGTTCCTCCTTGCCGGCGTCTGGTCCTTCTCCCGCCAGGAGTGAGGGGCAGGGCAATCAATCACATTTATCCCCTCTCCCGTCGTGGGCTGACAGGGGTAGGTAAAACGGATTTATAGCTATG
>JAPPDQ010000422.1 GCA_028875495.1 Chloroflexota bacterium | reverse complement strand
GTCCGAACTTGATAACCCAGGTGGTGCCGGGGCCGATCACCTACGACGTCGACCAGACGATCATCGACACTATCAACGAGGGTACTCTCGGCGACCTGCTGTCGGTGGATATTGCGGTATCAGCGTTCGATCCTTCGAAAGGGATGCAGGGAACGTTCTTGAATCGCGACCTTCCGTTCTTGTGGAGGCATGACCGTGACCTCAACGGGATGAACGTGATGCTGATGGGCGTTTGGTACGAGGCGATCATGCGGTGGCTTGGGCCGGCATCCAGCATCACGGCCTTGACACGGACGAACGTGAAGGCCCGCCGCGATCCCAATTCGGGGATGGTTCGCACGGTGGCTCCGCCCGACCTCGTGGAGATACTAGCGGAGATGTACGCGGGCCCGATTCTCCACCTTCGAGTCAGCGAGGTCACGGGTCTGGGCCCGAACCAGATGTGGATGTTCGGGAGTGACGCGACCCTGCACGTTGATTTCGAGCATATCTCCGTCGAGATTGCGAAGAGTGGGGAGACCTCCTTCACCGAAGTACCAATCCCGGACGAGAAGCGGGACCATTGGCGAGTCGAGGAAGAGTTCGTGAACGCGATCCGGGGCCTTGAGAAGGTGACTCGCCAGACGTTCGAGGATGGCGTCCGGTACATGGAATTCACCGAGGCAGTGCTTCGAAGCTCGCAGACGGGCAGGAAGGTGCACCTGCCGCTGTAACAGGTTGGCGTGGAAAGTCGGAGGAGCGGCCATGCCCGACGGAGAAGCGCTCTACGATCGGGTGGATAAGGCCATCGAGCGGGGCGAGGTCTGGCGCGCCAAGGAGATCCTTCGCGGCAACATCCGCTTGCGGGGGTACGACGTCGGACTGTATGAGCGGTACGGGAAGCTTCTTCTCGATATCGGCGAAATTTCAGAGGCTGGGAAGTATCTTTTTCTTTCGGGACGGCGGTCGCTGGAGTACGAGGACGCTATTTCCCTGTACCTTACGCGGCATATACCGAACCCGGAGCATATGTACTTTTCGTTTCCGAGGGCCGCCCGTCTGAACGACATCGACGAGTACCCTGATGAGGTACGGAAGACGCTTGAATCGTTCGATTTTCCGGTTGCGGTTGACGGGAGACTCTACGCTCTTCGGCGTTGGCGGGAGCACGGGGAGAAAATGAGGGCCAAGGAACCCGACCCGCCTCAGCCTATGCGAGTGTTCATTCCGACGGTGAGTTTTCGCTGGAGGACCGTGTGGTCCAACCTGCCACGTGAAATGACTCAGTACAGATCGATGCTGACGCTTGTCAGACCTCCGGGACCGTTGGAGATTATTATTACCGCTCTGATCAACTTCGTTTTGCTGATATTCTTGGCGACGGGAATTTGGGTCGTGGTCAATTGGTTGGTGGGAAGAATTCAGTAGAGCTTGTGGGTTTGAGCTAATGACATACGAACGTAGTGAATATCCACAATGGTCGTGGTCGCACAGCAGACGGGCGACGTTTCAGGAGTGCCCGCGCAAGTATTACTATCAGTACTACGGGTCGCATAACGGGTGGGAGGAGACGGCACCTGAGGGCGCTCAGATTGCGTACCGGCTGAAGAATCTCACGAGTCTGCCGCTCGAGATCGGGGCGGCAGTGCATGAGGCGGCGTCGACGGCCATCCACCGGGCGCGTTCGGGAGCGTCGACGCCTACGGCGGACGAGCTGTACGACGCGGCGCGGAACCGCCTGAACAAGGCGTGGGTGGAGTCGCAGGACAGGTCGGAGTGGGAGCGCTCACCAAAGTGGCGGCGGATGTTCCATGAGTTCTACTACGACACGGGGATCGGCGAGAACAAGATAGCGGAGTCGAGAGACATCCTGCGGACGTGCTTCGACAACCTACTGGTCTCGAAGAGCTATCGGGAGGCCGTCGCGGCCCCATTCGTCGAGGTGAAGAACGTGGAAGAGTTTGCCACCTTCTACATCGACGAAACGCCCATTCATGCCGTCCCGGACTTGGTTTACCGGAAGGGTGACGATAGCTGGACGGTGGTTGACTGGAAGTCGGGCCGGAGGGAGGAGGACGACAGGGAGCAGGCGCTCGTGTACGCGCTCTATTTGCGGGAAATGCACGGTGTGAGGGGGCCTGACATCAGCGTGCGCATCGAGCGGCTCGCACACGGCACGGCGGAGGACTACGCATACACGCAGGGCGACCTCGACGACGGCGTGGACGCGATACGTGACAGCATTGCGGCGATGAGGGGGTATCTTGACGATGTGGAACTGAACGCGCCGGTCGAGAAGGCGGGATTTCCGCTCAGATCGGATACGTCGGTTTGTAAGTTCTGCAGTTTCTATGCGATGGACAGGGAGGAGATTGCGGAGGTGCAGGCTGGGCCGTTTTGAGTGGGAGAGTCACCAATTTGTGACATTGGCAACATGTCCTTGCTGACCAAGTTTCTGGATTCCTGCCTCCGCAGGAATGACGATCGGGGGGCGGTGTTGGTTGAAAGGGGGCGGGTTTCTGAAAAGGCGTATGGGGCGTAGAATAGGGACGGCAATTTGGAAGCGATGCATGAATTGAGGAGGGAACCATGAACCTGGAGGAAATCAAGAGTCTGATCATTGGGCCCATGGCGACGGTGGGGACGCCTTTCGACGACGACTTCGAGGTCGATTACGGGAAGTTCTACAACTTGACGCAGTGGTGGGTCGATCAGGGGCTGGTGAAGGGCAGGGCGGTCATCAAGGTCGCGGCGGCGATGGGTGAGGGGCCACAGCTTCGAGACGAGGAGTGGCCGGCATTGCTACGGACGGCTGTGCAAGCGGCGGACGGTAAGGCGGCCATCTTGTGCGGCCTGCACTACAAGGACACGATTCGCCAGATCGAGGACGCCAAGAAGGCGCAGGACATGGGCGCGATCGGTCTGCAGATTTCCCCTCCGGTGCACAACGGCCCCACCCGCAGCGACGTATTGCGGTTCTACGAGGACGTGTCGAACGCCATCGACATCGGGATCATGGTCTACAACACGATGGGTATGCTCGGCGACCTCATCACGCCTGACGACTACCGCACCATGGCCGGCTTCGACAACGTGGTCGCGATCAAGTAGGCGGCGCCGGGATACCCGTACAAGGCCATACTCGACTC
>JAPPDQ010000549.1 GCA_028875495.1 Chloroflexota bacterium | reverse complement strand
CGGCGAAGTAATGCGATACAACACCTGGAGGTGGACGATATAGCGCTGCCGACGGGGATGGCGCGGTGATTCACCGCCGAGGGCGCGGAGATCGCAGAGTGGGCTTATGTAGGTACATGAAAGCGAGGGGGATTCAGGATGAACATACAAGCCAACAAGATTAGTCCTTTTCTCTGGTTTGACGGTCGGTCGGAAGAAGCGGCGAAGTTCTATGTCTCGGTGTTCCCGAACTCGAGGCTGCTTAAGGTTGAGAGGATTACGGCAGGGCCCGCCGAGGACAGCGCGACCGTGGAGTTCGAGATCGAGGGTCTGAAGTTCGGGGCCGTGGACGGTGGGCCGATGTTCAAGATTACACCGGCGATATCGTTCGCCGTAGCGTGCGACTCACAGGAGGAGATCGACTACTACTGGGAGCGGCTTTCTGAAGGTGGTACGAAGAGCCAGTGCGGATGGTTGGAGGACAAGTTTGGAGTGTCATGGCAGGTGGTGCCCACGGCGTTGAATGAGATCATGGAAGGGAACCCGAAGGCCGTGATGGATGCGCTGCTTACGATGCAGAAGATCGACATCGAGACGTTGCGGCAGGCGGCAGAGGTGTAGGGGTTCACCGCAGAGGGCGTGGAGTGTTTTCGTTGGCAGTAGGCAGTTGCAGGTAGGGGTTCATGGTCGAGGTCAAGGACTTTAGATTCCTCACTGCGCTTCGCTGCGTTCGGAATGACAGGATGGGAGCTTGTGCAAGGAGCTCAAAGCCCTAGAACCGGAATGACTACTTTACGGTCATCAGGGACATCGAAGTGCCAAAAGCGGGGAGCGAGCAGCACGTGATCGGCGAGATTGGGACTCATCCGAAGGACGGGAAGCCTCTGTTGCTGGTGGAGACGCAGGACGAGTGGCGTGGGTGGCTGGAGGGAAACCACGAGGAGTCGAAAGGGGCGTGGCTGGTGTCGTGGAAGAAGGACACGCGGAAGCCGTTCGTGCCGTTCATGGACGCGGTGGATGAGGCGCTGTGCTATGGGTGGGTGGACTCGAAGATAAACAGGCTGGATGAAGAGCGCGCGATGCGTTTGTTCACGCCGAGGAACCCCAAGAGTCCGTGGTCGCGGATCAACAAGGAGAAGGTCGCGCGGCTGGTGGATGAGGGACGGATGACAGCGTCAGGCATGAGGCTGGTTGATGGGGCGAAGGCGGATGGATCGTGGAACAACTACGACGAGATCGAGGACCTGGTGATACCGCCGGACTTGGCGTCGGCTTTGGGGGAGAATGCCACAGCCGATAACTATTTCAGGGGCTTCCCCGACTCGTCGAAGAAGAACATTCTTTGGTGGATAAAGTCGGCGCGAAGGCCGGAGACGCGAGCCACGCGAATTACGAAGACGGTGGGAATGGCGGCGGAGAACCGGATGGCGAATCATCCGGCGGGGCGCGACAAGGGACCAACGCGACGGTCGGGCTAGGTTGCGGTGAGTTCTATAGGGGCGGGCGGGACTCTCGAAGTTATCCCAAGACTGAGCCGTTGGCAGAGAATCACCCTTCGACAGGCTCAGGGCGAACGTGTTTTTCTCTCAGCTCCTGTGTGGAGAACACTCGTCGATGCGTATTTTGAGATAGTTTCCAACGAGCCATTAAGAACGAAAAGGAGACCTCTGTCGTTGTAGAACCAAATAGAGATCGCGCATTTAATCAAATGAGACGGTGTAGCTATTTGAGAGGAGTGTCTGACATGAGGAAAGGATTTCTTCCGGTTATCGCGATAGCGCTAGTTTGTGTCGGGCTCCTCGCATGCGGCGACGACTCGACAACTACGCAGTCCGAGGCTGCTGAGACTGCTCCTGCAGTAGAGCCGACTTCCGTTCCCACGACAGAGCCGACGGCAGAACCAACGGCGATGCCGGAGCCTACTGCAACGTCGGTGCCGACGCCTGAGCCCACCATAGCGCCGACGGCAACACCGCCTCCATCCCCCACAGCAACGGCCGTGCCGGAGCCTGCCGCGTTGCTGGGCAGTGACATCAAACTATCCCAGGACTGTTTGCCGGGCGGTGTGCTCGATAATGCGGCTACGATCCTATCTTGCGGGTTGCAGGCCATACAGCAGGTCGAAAGCTTTTCCTTCGAAGGGAAGGTCGATCTACTGGCGCTGTTTCCGGTTGATGGAGCAGGCGCCGGGGAAGGAGCTATGCAGTTGAGCGGCGTGATCGTCGCGCCCGACAAGCTCCTATTCACCATCTCGATGGAGGCCGACGGGGAGAAGATCGAGATAAACGCGGTGATGGTGGGACAGGACGCCTATGTTCAAGACCCTGAGTCGGGACAATGGTTCAAGGGAGTTCCCCAAGACGCGGACTTCCTGGGCTCGATACAGATGGTCGGAATGTTTCAGATACCGAACGACCCGGATGCGGAACTTGGCGAAATCGTGGAACTCGAAGACGGGACCAAGGGGTACACGATTGTATCTGAACAGACGGGCCCGCAAAGCGGAATGGCCGGTATCGGTCTTCCAGGCGGGATTCTGACCTGGATGGTGGGCGTCGATGATTTCCTGACAAGGGATGTCAAGGTCTCGCTGGAAGGCTTGGGGGATAAGCCGTTGGATTTTGTGAGCATGAGCTACAGCGGCTATAACGAGGAATTTGAGATAGAGCCGCCAGCGGAATATACGGCCCTTCCCGATGAGTTGATGCAATCGGTACCTCCGGGGGTTGCCACGGTCGTGGGCCTGACAAAGAACGACGACGGCAACGTGGAAGTGATGTTTGATAGGCCCGTCCAAGTCCAGGGCACGGTCGAGTTGTATGTGTTGGAACCGTCGACGGGAGGATGGGGGCTGCCCCTTCTCAGCGGGAGCGGTACGGACACGTTGATCTTCGACGCGGACGCGGAAGGGAGACCTCAGCTTGTCGCAGGCGAGAGTCAGATTGCCGGGTTTACGTTCCCTGACCTGGAATCACGGCTCGTGGACTCGGACGGCACGGGAGTGAACCTGAATTTCGACCTGTGGACATATGAGTAGCGGAGTCCCCACCCGTTGACCATGGGTATGCGTGAACACGGGCGGGCGGTATGGGCGAGCAGGCGGACCCCATGGAAGACATCTTGACATCATATTAATTGAGCCTTAGGATGCTTCGATG
>JAPPDQ010000331.1 GCA_028875495.1 Chloroflexota bacterium | reverse complement strand
TGTCCCAGCCGGAAAAGGGGACCATGCGCGCGCCCATCGAAACATGGGTCCGGTGAAGCGGAGTTGTCAGCAGTTCGGACAAGGCTACTCCTCTACCAAGGCTTCTCTGAATCGTCGGATTGCGGTTATGTGATCGGAGGGGGTGGCAAGGCCGGAGTTCATCGTGTTCAGGGACAGGTGTGTCACGCCAGCGTCTTCCCATTCGCGGACGGTGTCGATGCCTTTGCCGACGGTTGCATCTCCGTAGCCGATGACTTTTTCGAACCCCATTGCCGAAGGGTCGCGACCCGCGTCTTGCGTGTAACCCCTGACCCGCTCGACCGCCGAGGTGGTCTTCTGCGTGGGCGTGTTGCCTCCGCCCGCAATGATCCAGCCGTCGCCGATCCTGCCGATACGGCGCAGGACGCGGTCGTCGTAACCGCCGAACCATATCGGAATGGGCCTCTGGACGGGCAGGGGGTTGATGCCCGCGTCGGTGATGGTGTGCCAACGGCCCTTGAAGGTGACGAGGTCGTTCGTCCACAGCGCTCTCATCACTTCGATCTGCTCTTCGGAGCGGCGGCCCCTGTTCGTGAAGTCCTCGTTCAGCGCCTCGTACTCCACGCTGTTCCAGCCTATGCCGATGCCGAGACGGAGGCGGCCTTTGGAGAGGACGTCGACCTCGGCGGCCTGCTTGGCGACGAGGGCGGTCTGACGCTGGGGGAGGATGAGGATGCCGGTGACGAGCTCGATCTTCTGCGTCAGGCCGGCAAGGTAGCCGAACAGCACGAACGGCTCATGGAAGGCGTCCGGGTGTCGGTAGGGGCCTCGGAGCCACTCGTGGGTCTCGCGATTGGCGCCGAGGACGTGGTCATAGACGAGGAGGTGGTCGTAACCAAGCGACTCTGCGGCTTGGGCATAGTCGCGGATTGCGACCGGGTCGTTGCCGATTTCGAGTTGAGGAAATACTACTCCGATTTGCACGTAGGGCCACCGGATCGAGATTCACGTTAAGTATACGTGACTGGCCGATGGTCGTGCTATTAAAGGAGGGTGGATGTCGCTTGGGAGTGGAATCGCTTCAGACGGAGTTACTGCTACTGCGGAGGCGTGTATATCTCGACGGAGTCGTTGATGGCCCGGTTTCTGGCCTCGCCGCCTATGGTGATCACCCTGCCGTCCGGCAGCAGGGTGGCGGTGTGGTCTCTGCGAGAATCGAACATCTTGCCTCCGTAGAGCCATCCACCGACGGTGCCGTCGAATATCCACGCCTTGGTGGTTCCCGTACCGCCGAGCATGAGGACTCCACCATTGTCGAGCAGGGTCATGGTAGAGCCTACGCGGGCCTCCGGGAGGCGGTCGACGTACTCCCACTGGGTTGTTCCCAACACGTGCACCAAGGCCGAGTTAGACGGCCCCTGTGAGCCAAACCCGCCGGCGACCAGGATCGTCCCGTCTTGCAGGACGCCCACGGCCGCATCACGCAGGCGCTGGTCCAAGTTCGGCAGCAGCGACCATGTTCTCGTGGCGAAGTCGTACACCTCGACGGTCGGGCCGGAGCCGCCCGCGACCATGAGTCGACCATCCGGGAGAAGTTCCATGGAGTGGCCGGAGCGCCCGTCGGCCATCAGTGAGACTTCGGTCCAAGTGTCCGTGTCAGGGTCGTAGACTTCGGCGGTGGCGACTTTGCCGTCATCGTTTTCGCCGCCGACTACCATGACCGTCCCATCCGCGAGCGCTATTCCGGTGTGTGCCCACCTGGCGACGGTCATGTCGGCTACCTGCGTCCACGTATCGTCGGCGGGGTCGTATATCTCAGCGGTGCCGATGAAGGTGATCTTTCTACTTTCCTCTTCGTCTATCACCAACTGTCTACCGCCGGCGACGAGCACACGCCCACCGGGGAGCCCCGCCGCTATATGGCCGCCGCGTGGGTCGTTCATATCTGCGACGGCACGAGACTCACCTGTGGACGGGTTGTATATTTCGGTGGCCGGGATGAAATCCACGAGTGTCTGGATGTCCGATTCATCGAGCCTTGCCCTTCCGCCCGCAATCAGCAGGGCGCCGTCATCTAGAATCGTCGTGGTGTGACCGGCGCGCGGCTGCACGAGTGGGGCTGCCTTCTCCCATGAGCCGAGGAACGGGTCGGAGACCCATGTTTCCGTCGCGGGATTGTAGAACTCGACGGTGTCGTACGGGCCGGTTCTCTGCGCGCCTCCGATGACCATGACTCGCCCGTCGTTGAGCAGGACGGAGCGATGGGAAACCCTCGCGGCGTCCATATTGCCGGCGGGCTCGAACCGGTCGGTCTCGGGGTCGAATATCTCGGCGGTGTCTTCGGTAGTCCCTTGCTTGAGGCCTCCTCCGGCGAACAACACTCGTCCGTCGTTCAGGAGGGTGGCCGTGTGGTCCTGGCGAGGCACTCCGGGTTCGGGCAGTTCTGCCCACGTGTTCGTTTCGGGGTCGTATATCTCGGCGCTGCTGAACTCCTCGCCACCGTAAGCGAGGACTCGTCCATCGTTGAGGAGGGTCAGCGAGAGAGCTACACGGCCGGTGGTCATGACGCCGCCCGACGACCACTCACCTGTCGCGGGATCGTAAATCTCCGCCTGCTCCACCGGAGTGCCCGCGCCGTCTCCGCCTCCGGCGATGAGAATTCGCCCGTCATGCAGCCGGACGGAGCCATGGGAGCCGCGATGGAACTGGAGGCTTGCAAGCTCGAACCAGTCCTCTTTTTCGGGGTCGTAGACTTCGACCGTGTTCAGGGCGCCGCCCCTTAGACCCGTCCCGCCGGTCACCAGCACTTTGCCGTCGTCCAGGAGGATTGCGTCGTGGAGCCCGCGGTTGTCGATCATCCGTCGGACCTGAATCCACGTATCGGTCTTGGGGTCGTATAACTCGGCGGAGTCGAGGTTTTCGGTCTCACCCGAGCCGCCCATGACCAGTATTCGACCGTCCTGCATCCTAATAGCCGGGCTGAATGCCCTGGACGTAAGCATCCTCGCCTTGGTCGTCCACGTGTCGGTTGCGGGGTCGTATTCTTCCACGAGGGGGAAGGAGCCGTAGGGCCCGATGCCGCCGATGACGAGTACCTTGCCATCGTCCAGCTTGACCACGCCGAACGCCTGGCGCGGGTCGTTCATGTTGCGCTGGTTGG
>JAPPDQ010000046.1:1722-3145 GCA_028875495.1 Chloroflexota bacterium | reverse complement strand
ACTATCTAGTCGCGATCATAAGCGGCGCGGGTGAGCGAGAGGTCGGCACCGGCAACGATCTCAAGTACATGGCCGAGCACGGAAAGCCGGGAGAGCCCTATCCCGACGCGCACCTCTATCCGTTCGGGGGTATCACAGAGGACTTCACGTGCTGGAAGCCGATCATTGGCGCAGTGCACGGATACGCGCTCGGGGGAGGATTCGAGCTGGCACTGTCGTGCGACCTTATCGTAGCGACGGAGGACGCGCGATTCGGTCTGCCGGAGGCGCGAGTCGGACTGGTCGCAAGTGGAGGCGGCCCTCACCGCATCGTGCGGCAGGCGCCGCTAAACATAGCCATGGGTATCCTCCTGAGCGGGAAGCCGATCACGGCTGAGGAGGCGCATCGCTGGGGGCTGGTGAACGAGATTGCCGCCACGAAAGCGGATCTCATGCCGACGGCGGAACGGTGGGCCAACGAGATCATGGAGGCCGCGCCACTGTCCGTGCGGGCGATGAAGCAGGTGGCGCTCGAAGGCCTCGAATCGACCCTCGACATCGCCATCAACCGGGAGTACAGCGAGTTCCGAAGGGCCCGCGACTCCAAGGACTTCGTGGAGGGACCGAAGGCGTTCGCCGCGAAGCGCAAGCCCGTTTGGAAGGGCAAGTAGCAATTTTCAAGTAACGGAGATGAATCGAACATGACCACGCCGACCATGCTGCCGACAAACGTCCGACCGTCCGCGTACGATCTGACGCTCCAACCCGACTTCGAGACCTTCACCTTTCGCGGTGAGGTTGACATTGATATCGAGATTCGTGAGGCAACGAACGAGATCGTGATGAACGCGGATGAGATCGAGATCCAGGAGGCACGGCTGACGCGGGCCGATGGGTCGGATGTCAAGCCGGGCTGCATCGACTTCGACAAGGAAGAGGAGACCGTCACGCTGGGGTTCGATGATGAGCTTTCCGCCGGAGAGGCCCGACTGCACATCAAGTTCACGGGGGAGTTGAATGACAAACTGCGCGGGTTCTACCGGAGCAGATACACCGACTCGGACGGGACGGAGAAGTACCTTGCGACCACGCAGTTGGAGGCGACCGACGCGCGGCGGGCGTTCCCGTGTTGGGACGAGCCTGACATCAAGGCGACGTTCAAGGTGACGCTCATCATACCGTCCGACCTCGTCGCGGTGTCGAACATGAGCATCGTGCGGGAGAGCGAGGTAGAGCCGGGCCTCAAGAGGCTGGAGTTCGGCGAGACGCCCATCATGTCGACGTACCTGTTGGCCTTCATCATCGGCGAGCTTAGCTGCGTCGAGAGGACGGCGGACGACGGCACGATCGTGCGCGTGTATACGACGCGCGGCAAGGAGGAGCAGGGGCGGTTCGCGCTGGACGTGTCGGTCGACTTGCTGGGGGACTTCAACGAGTACGCCGG
>JAPPDQ010000046.1:1131-1712 GCA_028875495.1 Chloroflexota bacterium | reverse complement strand
CCTACCCGCTCGAAAAGATGGACCACATAGCCATACCCGACTTCGCGGCGGGGGCGATGGAGAACTGGGGAGCGATCACCTACCGCGAGATCGCCATACTCGTAGACGAGGAGAACACGTCGGCGGGCACCAAGCAGATCGTGGCGAGCATCGTGTCCCACGAGATGGCGCATCAGTGGTTCGGAAACCTCGTCACGATGGCGTGGTGGGATGCACTGTGGCTGAACGAGAGCTTCGCGTCGTGGATGGGCGACAAGGCGGTCGACCATCTCTTCCCGGAGTGGGATACATGGACGAGCTTCGTTTCGCAAGACACGACTCGGGCCCTGAGCCTCGACGGGCTGAAGAACTCGCACCCTATCCACCAGGAGGTCAAGAACCCGGCGGAGATAGGCCAGCTCTTCGATGCGATCAGCTACAGCAAGGGCGGGTCCGTGCTGCGGATGCTGGAGGACTTTCTCGGGTCCGAGAACTTTCAGCAGGGACTTCACGACTACCTCGTGAAGTACAGCTACGACAACGCCGACACGGGAGACCTGTGGGACGCACTCGGCGCGGCGTCGGGAGAGCCTGTCCCTGAG
>JAPPDQ010000046.1:0-1121 GCA_028875495.1 Chloroflexota bacterium | reverse complement strand
GATGATGGAGACGTGGCTGCACCAGTCGGGGTACCCATACCTCGCCGCGAAGATCGAGCGCGACGAAACGGAGATCACCGTCTCGGTAGACCAGAGGCGGTTCGTCTACGACTCTATCATCGACGATGCCGGAGAGGACGACACCCTCTGGCACGTGCCGCTTCGGGCAAGGTCGGGGCAGAGCGGCGAGATGGCGTCCACGCTTCAGCGGGGACGGTCGGCGAGCTTAAACGTAGGAGGCGGGACGGAAGACTGGGTGAAGATCAACCCTGAGCAGACGGGGTTCTTCCGGGTGAAGTACCGGAGCGAGGACCTTGCCCTATTGCAACCTGCCATCGAGAGCCTCGAACTGTCAGCCGTCGACCGGCTGGGCATCCAGAGCGACGCATACGCACTGGCGAAGGCGGGCATCCAGCCAGCCAGTGAGTTCCTCGAAATCGCCCAGGCCTATGTGAACGAGGATCACGCCTACGTGTGGGGCGACCTCGGCGCGAACTTAGGCGCACTGGACAATCTCCTGTCGGACGAGCCGTTCTTCGAGGCGTATCAACGATTCGGACGAGAGCTGTTCGGGCCTGCGGGAGCGCGTGTGGGCTGGGACCCGAAGCCGGGCGAGGGGCATCTCGACGCGCTGCTCCGGAGCACGGTGCTGGGAGGACTCGGAGGGTACGGCGACCCCGATACGCTGGCGGAGGCGGGACGAAGGTTCGGAGAGTACGCCAATGACCAGAGCAAGGT
Organism: Chloroflexota bacterium; assembly: GCA_028875495.1. Taxonomy (GTDB): domain Bacteria; phylum Chloroflexota; class Dehalococcoidia; order Lucifugimonadales; family VXLM01; genus VXLM01. The sequence continues at coordinate 383 of JAPPDQ010000046.1, read as the reverse complement.
GAATCCCGATATCCGCAGGGTCATCCTCAGCCTCACGGCCAAAGAGGGCGACAGCGACGTGTACCACGCGATGTGGAAGCTGGAGCAGGATGCGACGCTGGAAGAGGAGAAGGTGAGGCTGCTCGGCGCGCTCACGGAGTTCGAAGACCCCGACTTGCTCATGACCACGCTCGAACGCTCGCTGGACACCGACTTCGTCCGTACCCACAACACCATTGGGATCATGGCGAGGATGGCGGGCAACCCGAAGGGGAAGGACCATGCGTGGGACTTCCTAAAGGCAAACTGGTCGGAGTTCGACCGCCGGTACGGCGAGGGCGGCTTCGGGCTGATGACCCTCGTGAGCACCGCCGGAAGGTTCACGACGCAGGAGAAGCTGGAGG
>JAPPDQ010000169.1 GCA_028875495.1 Chloroflexota bacterium | reverse complement strand
CCCGCTCATTAGAGGTTTTAGCGGGCAGCTTCGGAGCCTCTTGGGCGGATCGGTCATCGTGTCGATCGTGCTCAGCCTGCCAACCCTGGGACCGCTGATGCTCAACGCGCTCAGACAGCAGGACATGTACCTCGCGGGGAGCATATTCCTGCTGCTCTCGACGCTGACCATCATCGGGGTTCTCATCTCCGACCTGATGCTCGTTGTTGTGGACCCGCGCATCAGGCTGATGGGCGGCGCCGGCAACTAGACCTTCCACCTAGGCCGAGTCTAATTAAGACCCCCTTGCGTTGTCAGCAAGGGGGTCTTAACTTTTCCGCGCACACCCGACCATGATGCCGACACTGATGGGGCCGTAGAATCGTCCCCTGTTCATAAGCGGCTTCGTGAAGGCGCTCACGGCAATACAAGGCTCGCAGGCAGCTTGACAGTGTACACCTTCGGACGTACCATGAAAGTACGTTGCCTAGTTCTGCTAGGTGGCGATACTGGTATGGAGGTGAGCGCATGGACGCGCCAATAGTTGTCCTGCTCGCCGTCCTGTCCGGTCTGTTTGGCGTTGGTTTAGGTGCCCTGGGCTTCTTTTTCGTCTGGAGTAACGTCTCCGGCAATCGGATGGAGACAGCGAAGAACGAGGCCTCGAAAGTGGTCGAGGACGCCCGCTCCGAGGAGCGGCGAGTGATCCGAGAGGCCCGTGAGGAGGCCAAGCGCACCGTATCGAGTGGTGAGTCGAAAATCAAGGAAGCCGAAGGCGAGCTTCGTGAACGCCGCCGTGAGATGCAGGGAGCCGAGCGGCGGATATCGAACCGTGAGGAGAACCTCGATAAACGTGCTGGAAACCTCGAACGTCGTGAGCGCGAACTCACGGCCAAAGAGGAACAAGCCGCGGAGATCGAGAACGACTTGCAAGTCCTCAAGCTGAAGCAGACGCAAAGGCTTGAGGAGATTTCCAGCCTCAGCATGGAAGACGCTCAGTCAGAACTGATGCGTCAAGCCGAGGAGGAAATTCAGCATGAGCTGGCCCTGCAGTACCGCGACATGGAAGACGAGGCGCGGGCCCGGGCCGACGACTCTGCAAGAGAGATCATCAGCGAGGCGATCCAGCGTCTCGCGTCCGACGTGGTCTCCGAAGCCACTCTAACCTCAGTGCCACTGCCAAACGATGAGATGAAAGGTCGTCTCATTGGCCGCGAAGGACGGAACATCAGAGCAATAGAAAAAGCAACCGGGGTCGATCTCATCATCGACGACACCCCGGAGGCCGTGACCATATCGTGCTTCGACCCGATTCGTAGAGAGGTCGCGAGACTGGCCCTGGCGAAGCTCGTGACCGACGGCAGGATTCACCCCGCCCGGATCGAAGACATGGTCGCCAAGACCGAGAAAGACCTGCAGGAGGCCATCCGCAAGACGGGAGAAAACACCGTTCGAGATGTCGGCGTGCGCGGTCTCAACAAGGAACTCATTCACCTGCTTGGCCGGCTCCAGTACCGCTTCAGCTACGGCGAAAACGTGCTGCAGCACAGCGTGGAGGTCGCCTACCTCGCCGCGGCGATGGCCGCCGAGATCGGCGCCAACGTCCGCGTCGCCAAGATGGGTGGTCTGCTCCACGACATCGGCAAGGCCCTGACCCACGAGATCGAAGGGCCGCACGCTGAAATCGGAGCCGAGGTTGCCACCAAGAACAAGGTGCCGAAGCCGGTCATCGCCGCAATCGCCGAGCACCACGACGACGACCACTCCAGCCCGGAGTCGTTCCTCGTCGCCGCCGCCGACGCGATAAGCGCAGCGAGACCCGGCGCCCGACGCGACACCGTCGAGCACTACCTCAAGCGTCTGCAGGCCCTCGAACAGGTCGGCATGGCCTTCGATGGCGTGGAGAAGTGCTACGCTATACAGGCCGGGCGGGAAATCCGCATCCTGGTTAAGCCCGAGGACATCGACGACCTCGCCGCCAACAACATGGCGCGCAACGTCGTCAAGAAGATCGAGCAGGAGCTGACCTACCCCGGACAGATCAAGGTGACGGTCATCCGCGAGAACCGCACCGTCGAGTACGCTCGGTAGAACGCGGACGGTATTGACGAACATCAGACCACCCCCGGCGGGGTTGCCGGGGGTGGTCTTGGTTTCCGCTTTATCGTCCCAACGGATACAATGAAATTAGATAATTCTAAGGCCCCCGAAGTGCATGAAGTAGACCTCCATCTCCACACTACCTACTCCGACGGCACCCTCACACCGACGGAGCTCGTTGACCTCTGCGCCCGAAAAGGTCTCAAGGTCATCGCCATCAGCGACCACGACTCAACCGAGGGCGTCGCCGAGGCTCAGTCCGCAGCGATCAGGCACGGCATCGAGATCATCCCCGCCATCGAGCTGAGCACCGACGTCCCCGACAACGAGATCCACATGTTGGGATACTTCATCGACATGGAGGACACAGGCTTTCAGGACCTCCTGCGAGAATTCCGCGCGGGAAGAGAAGACCGCGGGCGGAAGATGGTCGAGCGACTGGACGGCCTTGGCATGGACATCACTTGGGAGGAGGTCGAGCGCATCGCTGACGGAGCTGCCGTTGGCCGACCGCACATCGCACAGGCGTTGATCGAGCGCGGGTACGTCTCGGTTTGGCAGGAAGCCTTCGACAAGTACCTCGGACGCACCGGCCCTGCATACGTCGAACGCACCCGGCTCGAACCCGAGGAGGCCGTCCGGGTACTGCTGGACAACGGAGCCCTCCCCGTCATGGCCCATCCCCTCTATTACGAGCGCGAGGATACCCGAAAGCTCAAGAACCTCGTTACAAGTCTCAAGGAGGCAGGGATGGTCGGCCTTGAAGTCCACTACGGCGAATTCTCCGGGAGCGAAATCGACATGCTCGCCAACATCGCAGCCGAGCTGGATCTCATCCCCTGCGGCGGGAGCGATTACCACGCATCAGGCAAGCCCGGGGAGATCATACCCGGCGAGGCCGGCCCGCCCATGAGCACGATAGAGGCGCTTCGCGAGATGAAGGGTGTGGCAAGGGCGCTATGACCGTCACCGCCGCCGCATTCATCGTCGGGGCCTACCTGCTCGGTGCGATTCCCACGTCCTACCTCGTGGCTCGCTTGCTCAAGGGAGGGGATAGCCGTGAGTCCGGC
>JAPPDQ010000256.1 GCA_028875495.1 Chloroflexota bacterium | reverse complement strand
GTGAAGGTGCGGATGTGATTAGCCAGTACGAGAGAACTTTCCACGAGATTGCCGTATATTGAGGCCCTAACTATATTCAGAATACGGCCTTTGTAGTCTCACTTACCTTCTCAGAGTCGCTCAACTCGTTTCCCGCTGTTTTGTTGACGTGCGGCGTCAAGTGTGGTAACACTGTGGTAACAGAATCACTATTTTGGGGATATCGACATGGTTCTTTCAGCGTCGAAAGCGCGGTCTGTCACACGACCGGGACGCTATTCCGACTCGAACGGTCTGCACCTATTTGTCACCAAGGCAGGCCGCAAGTCTTGGGTGCTCCGAGCGACGGTGGACGGTAAGCGTCGTGACATGGGGCTGGGCGGTTTTCCCGACGTGTCGCTCACGGAAGCGCGGACGAGGGCCGCACGGTACAGAACTGCAATAGCAGACGGGACTGACCCTCGCAAGATAAACGACTCCGACACGACCGAGCACGACTCTGACACGCCGGACGAGGTCTTCACGGTCCCAACTCTCAAACAGGCGACGGGGGCTTACTTCGACCTACACTCCCCGAACCTCCGGAACGGGAAGCATCGGCGTAACTGGCTACAGGTGCTCGAAAAGCACGCTTTCCCGACCCTGGGTGATAGGGGGGTGGACGGTATCACCGGTCCCGATGTGCTCCGAGTCCTAACGCCGATATGGGTTAGCAGGCCGCCGACCGCGCGACGAGTCCGACAACGGTTGCGGTCGATCTTCTCGTGGGCTGTTGCGAACGGTTACGCTTCCGATAACCCGGCGGGTGAAATAATCGACGGCGGCCTACCGAAGCAGGCAAAGCGCATCAATCACTTTCGTGCGGCCCCATACTCTGACGTGTCGGAGATCCTCGGAGTAGTGGAGGCATCGACGGCGAACGAGGCCGCTAAGCTGGCATTTCGCTTTCTAGTCCTCACGGCGGCGCGCTCTAGCGAAGTGAGAGGTGCGACGTGGGATGAAATCGACTGGCGGACTAAGACATGGACGATACCCGCTGAACGAATGAAAGCTGGCATCGAGCATCGGGTTCCACTCAGTAGGGCAGCCCTAAACGTGCTCGAACCCGCATGGGACCTGGACGATGGTAGCGGCGTGATCTTCCCATCCCGGCAGCGTCGGCGCAAGACGCTTTCAGACATGACCTTTTCGCAACTGTTGCGACGTCTGGGACTCTCCGAGCGTACGACCCCGCACGGTATGAGAACGGCCTTCAGGGTGTGGGCGGCTGAAAAGACAAACGCATCATGGGCGGCGTGTGAGGCGGCACTGGCACATAGAGTTGGAGACTCGGTAGCACAAGCCTACATGCGCTCCGACATGCTGGACGAACGGCGCGGGCTGATGGAAGCGTGGGGCGAATACATCACAGGCACGTCAGGGTAGGCAATAGGGCGACGAAACAAATCGAGGTCAGGTTCTCCCACCATCACACCGCTCAATGCGCTTGTCCACCCCGTCCGCACAGCGCTACTTCCATGTTTAGCCTATGCAAGAGCAACGCCGGAAGGCCGAAACGGTATGGCATGGTCTTTACTGTCTCATCGGCGACGGACTTGGCGGTAATCCGCGGCGCCAAGCGAATTTTGCGTCTTCATAAATCGTCCGCTTCCCATTTGTAAGAGTCCGTCTCCCTGGCTCGAAAGCGGCCCTTTAGCGGGCGACGGTTGACTGTAGACAGAACCGGGTTTGACCTGGGTTTGGCAGTATAATTCACCATTAGCAGTATGGAATCGCCTTCTGGCCCCTCTTCTGGCAGCTAAACGCTTGAACGAAAAAGCCCCGTGCCGTGCGGGGTCTGCGCTGTGTACACCGCAATGCGTTCACTGAGGCCATCCACCAATGTCAGTCCGTTTGGGCCGAAGACTCCCGGCCGCACATCCCACCGAAGTTGGAGGCTGGTAGTAACAGATCGGCGAGCGGTCCAATCTATGGAATATGGAGCCGTAGCCCAGTACGTACACATTGGGCCTGCCCACAGCGATTCTTGTACCCTTGACACGTCATTGTGTTGATGCGATACAAGTGGGTCAGGAAATAACTGTGAATCTATTGACCCCGAACAGATAACTCGGTAGTTGTATGGTATCAGGCCAGAAGTAACCGTACACTAACCCTGTATAGACTTTGGCGACCTCTGGCTAGAACTGCAGCGTGACAGGACGTGCAATGAGTGAGACTTCGACCAGTGGAATCGATCAAACCACACTCGCGGAAGACGCAGCCGAGCAACTCTTCAGTGCGAGGAATGGGGACGCCTCACCAACTTACGAGCCGTCAGACCTCCAGACTGCGTATGCCGCGACACGACGTTTGGGGGAACTTTTCAATAAAATCCCCGGCGCGATCGCAAGTGCTCTAGAAGCTGCCCGCGACACCGGTGACCTGCTCTCTAGCGATCGGCTTCAGGGTCTCGCCGAGATAGTACAGAACGCCGACGACGCAAACGCGTCGCGGGTACGGTTGCTCCTCAGACCAACTGACCTCTTGGTGAGCCATAACGGGAGCCCCGTGAGACTTCGCCATGTGCTTGGCTTAGCCGTACCGTGGCTCAGCACGAAGGGAGGTGAAGCAGATACGACTGGTCGGTTCGGGATAGGGCTCATGACCCTCCGCTCGCTATCGAACACGCTTGAAGTCCATTGCGACCCATACCACGTGCGGCTTGGCGAGCCAACGGTATCACCGATCATGCCGCCAACTTTACCGGACGGATTCAACGAAGCAGGTTGGACAACACTTCGCATCCCTCTGGATGAAGGGGTTGTTAGTACGGCAGAGTTGGAAGAGTGGCTAAACCGTTGGGATGATTCTGCACTGTTGTTCCTTCGCAACATTGCGAGGACCACTTTGCTTGAACATGGAGGTGGTTCGATTTGTGAACTAAAGATCTCCCGCCACGACGATGGGGAGATATCGCTCGGCAAGTCAGCCTCAGCACGAACTGTATTGCGTCAACTCGTAGAGGTGGAGGATGGGCGGTCGTGGCTAGTCTATAGTGAGGACGCCCCAACTCCGGAAGGAGTTTCGCGAGCACGCAAGGCAACCGAACAGACAACTCCGATTGCAGTAGCCATCCCGCAATACCCGATCAACCACGGTCAGATACACTCGGGACTCCCGGTCATTCAGACGCAC
>JAPPDQ010000343.1 GCA_028875495.1 Chloroflexota bacterium | reverse complement strand
CCCCTCCAGTGCCATGGCTCGGTACGCATCGTCGTTCGTCGGATACTGGTTTGCCTCGTCGTCGCCGAATCTGGTCACGAACGGCTTGGGCAGCGGGTCGAATGCACCCTTGAGAGGCCGGTTTAGGCACACTGCGCCGACGAGACTCGAGAGGAGTCCTACCGCGAGGATCAGCCAACCGGCTAGTAGCCCTCCCGTCGTGGCCGATGCGAAGTCCGCCCCGCCCGAGCCCCGAATTCCGATGCCTGCCACGAGAGCGGTGACGGACAGAAGCACGATCGAGCGCCCCTGGTAAGACCTCACGGTCTCGAGTTCATTGGCGATCAACTCCTTGGCGGCTTCGAATCCAAGCCGGTAACCCACTCGCTCGGGCGACCGGGCAGTGTGGTGGGTGGAGTCGTCTTCTTCGGTCATGGCAGGCCTCCTGATGTGGGCTATGGGCTCCCATCTGACATGGGGACTCTCTCCAGATGGCCAATCGACCGACGGTCCTGCTGCACCCCGAACAGTCCCGGTCTACAACTCGACAATGGGCCGATCGTCCACTGCTGCTTCCAAGAGGTCGTTCATGTCGGAGAGCGGTAGGTGTGCTGAACGTACAAGTGCCTCGGTCGACAGTCCGGCTTCGACCTCCGCTCGGCGTACCGAGCGTTCGAGGAGCAGGGGAGCTTCGGGTGCTCCCATCTCGCGATCGCCCGGTTCCTGTCGCCGCCAACCGCGGAAGGACATGTAGCGCATCGCCGACTGGTAGGCGTCTGCTGAGATGATCCGGAGTGCGCGTGCCCGGAACAGCAGCGCCGCGATTGAAATCCCCCAACGGCTCTTCATCTCAGCGAGCCGAGACCAGTCCGTCGCATCAAGCCGCCCGGGCAACTCGTCCCGAGCGCTGGCCTCGGGCAGCAGGAACGCCGCGGCGAAGTTGTGCGCTTGCTGCTCAATCTCCTTGGTGCCGGGCTCGACACCCCTGTGCATGACCAGATGGCCTAACTCGTGGCTGGCGTCGAACCTCGACCGGACGTAGTTGTCGGACTTGTCGTCGGTCAGCAGAACAAGTGGGCGGCGACCGATTCGGATCGAGAAGGCGTCCACGGTGGAGTCCCCCATTCTGAGCCGAGCGACAACGATCCCGTGGCGCTCCAGTGAGCGGACGACGTGCGGGACGGGCTCGTGGCCCAGGTTCCAGACGTTTCGGACCTGCTGGGCGATGTCCTCGATCTCCTCGCGCGCTGCGCCTCGGGGGGCCTGCAGGGTGGGGACAGCAATCTCTGGGATGCGGACGTGCTGTTCGAGGGCCGCGACGAAGTCGCTCAGCAGCAGGGCCTGGGCGCTTGCCCTCCGTCGTTCCCGGACGCTCGTTGAACGGAGGTTGCGGAAGTAGGTCAAGGGCTGGCCGCCCGCCGGCCATTGTGCCGAGAAGAACGCCAGCGGCACCTCGAGCGTGACTGCCAGTCGCTCCGCCGTTGCGGGTGAGGGCCGGATCTTGCCTGCCTCGATCTGACTGAGCGCGGGCGGGGAGATTGTGTGACCCATCCTCTCAACGACGTCGCGCTGCGTCAGTCCCCTCAACTCGCGGGCGACCCGGATGCGGTCCGGGAGCAGCGGCGCGGTTGGGGTGGTGGGGTCATCTGCCATCGTGTCTCCTCATGGTATCAACAGCGGACTTGACTGGTGTCCGACACTTGTGCTATTATATTAAGTGATAAAAGGACCATCATGTGGGATGGTCAGCGAGAAGAGCGCCGCGGTACCACAGGGGCCGCGGCGCGAGCAGTTCAAGGAGACGGAAGCACAACGCATTGCGAACACAACATCCCGGAAACGAAGAAGGGCGCTGGCCCCTGCGACATCCGCTCGGAGGTCATGAAGCGCAACGGTAAGCCCAACTGGTGGTGCCGGACCCACGGTTCGGCTGCGTCGGGCCCCGACGGGTCAGCGGTGAAGCGATGCTCGGGGGCCTGGTTCGACCCCGTCTCTGACGACATGCAGATCGACGTCGACGCCGCGACCGGCGAGTTTGCTGCTTGGGGTGTAGTGCCTCCGGCAATTTCGATCGGCAAGGTCCCTTCGGAACCCGGCACGGTGCACGGCCACCTGCGCCGAGAGGCTGGTGGCGAGAAGATCATCGACAGTTCCTACGACATCGTGCGTGTTCACGCGGGCGAGGCTACTGAGACGATCGAAGGCATGGCCGCGCAGGCCTTCGCCCTCAGCGTTCTAACCGGGAACGACGTTCGACCGCTTGTGTGTCCGCACTGCGGCGAGGTGCACATCGACGAGTTGATGTTCGCCACTCATCCCCACGTCAAGCACCTCTGCAACTCCTGTGGGCGGAATTTCTGGGACCGCTCCCCGTCGATTTCGAACCCGCTGGGCGGGGCCCAGGACCGCCTCGGCCTGCCCGATCTGCAGCCGGCCAACCAAGTCGATCGTCGTCTCGAGATCCGCTCAGCGGACTACGGCGGAATTGCAATCTGGCCTACGAACCGAGCGATCGTTTCGACGATGTCCCGTGCCGAGGACAAAGGACTCCACGTGCACGCGTGGTCGCACACCGGTCAGGAACTTCTCAACGAGACGTACTCGCCGGTGATACTCGACGGCGAGGTCCTCGACGAGGACCAAGTCCGCATGTTGACCGTCCAGCGCGTCCTAGCGGAGGGTGCCCCGATCGTGGCGCTTGCCTGTGTCGAGTGTGGCCACTCGATCCTCAGTCCGACCGAGGGGTGGATTGAGCCTCGCACGCGACACACTTGCGACGCGTGCGGTACCGAGAACCGCACGCGTCGCAAGTCGTTCCTGAACCCGCTCGTCGAAAAGTTGCCCTAGGTGTTTCTGGATGTTGGGTGCCGTGCCACTCCCGTCGAGGTATGCACACGGCGCGGCGGGGGTCGGTTATGCCGGCGTCGTCAGGCATCAGCGTGGGGTGCGTGCCGAACGGCGGCTCCGGGACGATGCAGCGGTAGCGATCCCGCAGGCCTTCGGTGACGGTGTCCCACAGGGAGCCACCCATCAACGCCCGTGCAGCGCCACCACCGGCCCGTCGCCGCCGCGGTCCACGAGATGGTCGGAAATCGTTGCCCCAGACCGTCCTGGCGGCGGACGGGAATAAGAGCGTTAGCGGATAGGTGGTGACCAGCGGTTTCGCCAGTCGATGAGTTTGATG
>JAPPDQ010000599.1 GCA_028875495.1 Chloroflexota bacterium | reverse complement strand
CTCTCGCCGCCGGGATGAGGAGGCTGTATACGCCATGCGGCTGGCCTTCCTTCTCGCCGGGCGGATTCGCCATCATCACCGGCTCGCCGAGGTCGTACCATGTCAGAGTGATGTGGTCGTCACGTGACTCAATATACTCCGTCCAGAAGGACAGCGTGTCGCCCGACTTCCAAAAGTCGGCCTCGACAATCGGGATATCACCGGAGTACTGGTCGCCCATGGAAGCCTGCACGCCCTCTTGGAGCCACCGCGCCATGTCGATGTTGTCGGAGTATACGCGTGGCTCGTCGCCGGTCAACTCACCCTTAGTGAAAAGCACGTGGCCCGGCCCCTTGGGCGAGTGGACGATCCGCCAGTGGCTGTTGCTGGTCGTGGGTTCCGCATCGGCGGACGCTCCCAATCGCAGGAAAGAGTTCTCTCCGGTAAGCCGGACTTTGTTGGCGTCAACTCCCATGTCAGGTCACCTTTCTTCGTCTTCGTCGTCTCGGTTGCCAATGAACGGCAGGTTGAACACCCCGGATTCCGGGCGTACCGACGACCAGGTTCCCGGTGGCCCCACGGTTGCGAACTCGGCCACCTCTGCAGGATCCATCGGCTTGAGGTCAATCTGTGCCGGTGAGGATATCCCACCTGAGAGCACCATCGACATAGCTTCTTGTACGGTCATTGTGGTGTCGTAAATGTTCTGGATGGGCACCATCGCTACCCAACCCGAGTTGGGAGTAGGCGCGGTTGGAAGATAGATCACGCCCATGGTTGTGCCGGGCACGACGTTCGATATCCCCGTGAGGAATCCGATCATCCAGGTGCCCTGCTTTGGGTACTCGACGACCACTACGCGCTTGAAGCCAGCCGCGCTTTCGCCGGTAAACGACTCTATGAGCTTTCTGGCAGGGCCGTAAATGGCGCCGATCAGGGGAATCTTGAGGAGAAATAACTGAAGAGTGCGGATGCTGCGCCGACCGAGCCGTTTTGTCCAGATCAAGCCCAGGAGATAGACGATGATGAGCAGCACGAGCAGGCCCAGCCCAGGAATGTGTCGACCTATGAATCTGTCGACGACAAACGAGAGTAACCCGTCGATGTTGTTGAAGACCCACGTCACCAGCACAAAGGTGATGGCTATCGGAATGAGGATCAGGGCACCTGCAACAAGCGTCGCGCGAATGTGTCCGCCGATCTTCTTGGGGAAAGAAGTTTGTTGAGGATCTTCCGTCATCGATGACCTGCCTGAGATTGTCCGTTGCGGGGGAGTCGAAGAATCTGAGCGTCGTCGTTCGACGTAAGTCTATGAACGGAGAGTGAGGCTGTCAACACGCATTCGTGATAGTGGCACGGGTGTGATCGAGCGGGAGTGAATTGCTGTCGCTGGGTCAAACGGGGTTTCTATGGAGACTCGCTGCTCACTTGCGTAATCTCTTTGTTGAGGCACCACGCCCTGAAGCTCTCTTCAACACGATTGCAGAACGCCGAAAATGCCTCTTGGGTCTCGTAGAGTTCCTGAGCGCGGAAGACTATGGTCTGATTGCAGGCGAACCGGTCGCCCTGGTCGGTCGACATCGCGCACATCGAAAGCGCTTCGTCGGCTCCCGATATTTCCCAGAACCTGTTCTGTACGGCTCCCTCGATGCAGTACGCCCGGTTGGTCCGTTCCTCCGCTAAGCCGCACAGTTCGATGGCGCGTGCGGGGTCTCCGACGGTGAAGCCACCGACATCCCGGCCAAGACTGCGGAAGCAGTAGTGGTGGGCATTCTCGGGAGCGGCGGCACAAGTTTCGGCAACCTTGCCGAAGTCATTTTCGTAGAGGATCATCATGCGCGTGCTCTGATAGAAGTAGCACATCTGGACATGCGTCTCGTCGAGAGCGTTGCAAGGGAAGTGAGGATCGTCGGACAGATACTCGGTCACGTGGCCCATCAGTCCCGACAGACCGCCGATGACGTTTTCCATGAAGACGCCGGAGTAGCAGGCGCGGTGGTCCGCCGGGGAGTTGAGTTCCTCGCACAGAGCGAGCGCGTCGTGGATCTCGTAGCTCGTCCACGCCATGAGGCCATGCCCAACGCCGTGCAGACACTGAAGGTAGTAGAACGAGACGCTCGCGTAGCTGCACAGGACGGACACGTCTTCCTGCAGGTTGATAGTGCCGCGATCGTGGAAGAGCGCCTCGGTCGCTCCGTGGTACGTCCCTGCCTGACACTCGTGACTGGAGAGGTAGAAAGCTGCCGCGCCGAACAGCTCGTACGCCATGCGCCCGGCATCATGAGCGCGCTGGTGGCAGTCGGCGTTCGTGCGCTTCGAGCCTTCGAGAAGAGCCTTCACAGTGTTGGAGGGTCCATAGTCGCGAAGGAATCTCGACATGGCGTTGTCGCTCTCGTAGAGCTCCATATACTGGGCCAGAGATAGGTCAGAAGGCTCGTCGAAGTCGAGGCCCTCCGTAGCTAGCACCAGAGGCACGGGCGGCTCGGTTGGCTCGCCGCTCACGACGACCAGCCCGCTGCGCTCCGGGCCGAGGTGGTTGTGATAACGCCAGAATCCGGGACGGTCGAAGGTGAAGGCCCAGGAATCGCCGGACTCGATGGGTGCCCCTGAGTCAAACTCCGGGTAGATCTGGTGTGTCGGGTGAATGTTCGAGGCGGGCCAGAAGAACGTATCCGATTCGTTCGTGAAGACCACCTGCTGGCCGACCTCGACTTCCAGCCGCAGGGGGCTGAAGCCCTCGCCATCGAATGTAATGGTTAGGAGGTCCGACGAGTTTACCTCCCCGGGCGGTACGGACGATTCCTCCCGTTCACAGGCCGCCAGAGCGATTAGGACAAGAAATAGTGTAGACACCACGCGAAGCCGAGTGCTCATAGCCCAAGCGTAGCAATGGGGTAGGGGCCAGTCAACAAAGGCAACACTGCGTGGTATGCTTCCGACATGTCATGCATGGAACCACGGAGGGCGGTATGGATACTCTCGACGCGGGCAGTTTTGAGAACGCACGGATTGGTGAGGGATCGGTCATCGAGCCAAACGTAGAGATCGGTCTGCGCTATCACGAAGAGTGCGGGCCTGCGGTGCTTGGCAAGGACTGCATGATCCGACGAGGCACGGTCATCTATGGCGATACACGCATCGGAGACCACTTCCAGGCCGGGTACAACTCGGTCGTCCGCGCGCTTGTGAAGATCGGGGA
>JAPPDQ010000500.1:4950-30502 GCA_028875495.1 Chloroflexota bacterium | reverse complement strand
CTTTACTTTGCTAATGGTCCACTTTCACCAAAAACGGCATGGACTATATCTTCCTATTCGGCAAATGTCAATACTGCATCGGCACTCTATGGATGACCAAAGCGAGAATCGCACATCTCAGGATAGTCGGCTTGGCACATGAATACCAGATATAAGTCTCCTACAGCAAGGATCGTTCTCGAAGCCATGGCACGACGGCGTCGAGGGCCGAGTCCGGCAGCCTGGTGCCGTCGTGGCCCGGGATACTCATCATGTCGTGCGTGAAGTCGTCCAGTCTTTGTCCAGCCCGTTCGGCCAGGAGTTGAAGGTCGTCGCAGTGTTCACCGTGAATCAGGAGAATACCGGCTCCTGCACCGGTGAGCCTGTCGAGCCATTGGGACATCACGTTCGGCTTTTGCCTCAGTGATGCAGGGTCGCGACTACGTCCTTCGCTTGAGTAGGAATTATGCAGAGGGTCGTTTCGCAGCCGGAAATCGGTTCCGGGTTCAGGTTGCACAGGATATTTTCGTTCCCTGAGTGCAGGGTATAAGGCTGCCACACCTCACGAATATACTGTCTTGATTCACCGTCGGACACTGGTACTTCACCTCGAATCTCTTAACGACTCGCCATAATTGTTTCAGGCACTATGTTTGAATACAATAGCGCCTTGTGAGAACAAGACCGGGAGGCAGTAGGTGGCTAATAACGCACAAATCACTGACGAGCAGTTGGAAACCCTCAGAGGCATCCCGCCCCAGACGATTATCGATGCCCTATGGGCTCAGGGTTACCCTCCGACGATGATAGAGGGAGCGCGGCCCTTGCAGACGGGGCAGCACATGGCGGGACGGGCGGTCACGCTTCGCTATGTCCCCCACAGGCCCGATCTTGCGAAAGATAAACCGAAGGGAGACCGGTCGGCGGAGTACGTGGCCTTCGAGCTTTGCGGCCCGGGCGAGGTGCTGGTCATCGACGCCATGGGCTGGAAGTACAGTTCCGTGGGTGGAGACATTAAGTTTTTCCGCTTGTTCCAGAGGAATGTGGGAGGTCTTGTGACCGATGGCTCAGTGCGGGACAGCGTTGCTCTGAAGGAGTATGGGTTCCCTGTGTACTCCTACTCGACTACCGCCAAGCAAGGCCCTTCTGACTTTTGGCCGTGGCAGGTCAACGACGCGATACAATGCGGTGGAGTTCTTGTGAGGCCGGGCGACGGTGTGGTAGGCGACGACGACGGTGCAGTGGTGGTTCCGCGGGCGATGGTCGACAAGGTCATTGGAATAGCTGAGGAACGTCACACGGTCGAAGAGGTCGTCAAGGCGCAACTTGCCGTTGAGGACGTTTCTCCGGGTAAATACTACCCGTTCAACGACCGCACATGGGAACTCTACGAACAGAAAACCGGCAAGAAGCGAAGTGGTTAAAGAACCCAAGGACTCTGGAATCGAAACCTTAAGGCTTTGAGGAGAACATCATGGAATTCATAGGATCAAACCTCGACAGGCCGTTTAGCTCAGCCGTCATCCACAGTGGAAGAACTCTGGAAACGGTCTTAACCGGCATGAAGCCCGGCGCCACGACTCCGGTTGAAGGCGGAGCGGCTATGGAGCTGCGCGAGATATTCCGTCAACTCGACGAGATTCTGGCGACGGCCGGGGTAGATAAGACCAGCGTGTGCTCCGCGCGCATTTACCTTCAACATGTGAACCGCGACGTGGGGGAGATTAACGAGGTCTGGAAGGAGTATTTCGGCACCCACCCGCCGAACCGACGCTGCTACGGTGTCGACCTGCAGTCAGGGATGCTCGTCGAGGCCGGGTTTGTGGCGGAACTGCCGGACTGATCATCGATCGACTCACCTATTCAAAGGGAGTCCCTCATCGTACAGCGGTTGTCGAGTCAGGGCGGCTGAGGTTATCCTGAAAGCTAATCTTGCGGGTTAGGAGGACTAGCTTTGGTCCGAGCATTCATCTTGATTGAGGTCGCCGCAGGCTACTCGACAGCGGTCGTCGACAGCCTTTCCGGGCAAAACGGCATAGTCGACGTGGTTCGAGTGACTGGGCCTGTGGACGTAATCGCGATCGTTACTGCTCCCACCATCAAAGGCGTGAGCGACCTCGTAGGCGAAAAGATCCACACACTTCAGGGTGTTATTCGCACCACCACGTGTGTAGCGCTGCAAGGCTCATAGGTCCACAGAGAGCTTTCTCGACCTCGTCTTCTCTGAGAAGAGCCCTACTAGGCGCTAGGACTGTTCAGTGGCTCCGGTGGAGTCCGGCACTTCATCCCATTCGTCGTCATCCTGCCATTGGTCCCCGGCACGTCTGCGACGGCGATGACCGAGCAATGCATGGGCCAAGACGAGTCCACAGAGGCCGCCCATGCCGAACACAAGCGCGGTGTCTTCAGGATTGTAGCGGACCGTCAGAGCCGCCAATGCAGCGTACCCAAAGACGACGTTCAGGAGGGAAGAATACGGCAGCTTCTGGCCACCGAGCGCCACTATCGACGCCACCGCCACGCTGATGAATCCATGTAGCGGAAATAGCGCGAAGATCGCGCCTCCCAGAGTGACGAGGCCGTCGCCGCCCCGAAAGCCGGTGAACATAGACTTCCAATGTCCAAGGACAGCCGCGCCGGCGGGAAGCAGCAGCCAGGGACTCTCGACACCCATGACATTACCTAGAAGGATCGCGAGGGCGCCCTTAGCCATATCCCCGAGGAACACCATGACCGCAGGCAGCTTGCCGACGTTGCGCATGACATTCGACGCACCCGGAAGACCAGTGCCCACCTCGAAGATATCGACGCCGCTGTGACGCTTGCTGATGAGGTAGGCCAGTGGAATGGAGCCGAGTAAGTAGCCGCCGGCGGTTGCAATCAGTACCGTCGGCAGGTCGCCAAGGAAATCACCCAAGACCGATCACTCCTCTCGGGGTTCTTACCGTGATTATATAACCGGTTTCGCCAAACGCGCTATAGGTTACAGGTGCTAAATCTACGACATCTTTTGCTCGCGACAAAAGTTGCCTGCCCTTCTTGGTGTGATCGCGCACATGCTGACGAGTACGGGCTATAATGGTTACCGAACCGAGTCTCTTTCCGGGGTGTAGTGGAAACGGATGGCAAGGGTACGTGTAATGTACTGGAAGGAAATCCCCGTGCAGGTTCAGGCTGCGGATGGGCCGGAGCAGGTGTCCAAACCCCTCGATGAGCGCTTTCAGCAGGGAGCGGACGCGATCTCAATGTTCGACGGCAGCGCCGGGACCGACGACTACCTCATGGCCTGGAACTGGGGTGAGTACTTCGAGGTTGAAGGAACGGCAGAGGAGGCGGCGACTCAGACTGCGGCGCAGTACAACAGCGGCTTTCCAACCGATTTCGTAGCGCGTATCCGCGACCTCCACAACGCAGGCGAGCGCGACACCACTCCCGGCGCGATCGACGATTGGATGAACGGCGGCTGAGAAAGACCGATGGCACAACCCACCATACTCGAACGACTGGCAACGGGAGATGTCATTGTCTCTGATGGCGCAATGGGCACCTATCTCCAAGCACGCGGTCTTGAACCGGGCGGCTGCCCTGAGGCGTTCAATGCCGATCACCCGGAGATCATACGGAGAATGGCTGCCGACTACTTCAATGCAGGGTCCAACATGGTGCTGACTGCTTCCTTTGGAGGCTCTCGGTTCATGCTGGACAAATACGGGTACTCCGGCCAGACGCGCGAGTTCAACCGTTTGGCCGCGACACACGCAAGGAGCGTGGCCTCACCGTGGCATTTCGTGGTCGGTTCAATCGGTCCAACGGGTGAAATCCTCCAGAGTAACGGAGGCGCAACCGCCGATGACGAGATCTACGACGCCTTTGTCGACCAAGTGATCGGCCTGGAAGAGGGTGGAGCCGACGCCGTCGTCATCGAGACAATGATCTCGGTTGAGGAAGCGCTCCTCGCCCTCAGGGCCACGAAGGAGCACACGGATTTGATCGTCATGTCCACGATGATGTATGACAAGGGTCCGCGCGGTTGGTTTACGATGATGGGTGACACGCCCGCCTCGGCGACCAAGCGGCTTCACGACGCGGGCGCAGACGTGGTAGGTGCGAACTGCGGCAACGGCAGCGACCGCATGGTCGAGATCGCCGAGATAATCAGAGGAACATACGACGGTTACATGCTCATCCACTCGAACGCCGGTATCCCGGAGATAAGGCAGGGCCAGATCGTATACCCTGAAGGCCCCGAGTACATGACTGAGCGCTTCCTGAAGTTGGCCGACATCGGCGTCAACATCATCGGCGGCTGTTGCGGCACGACTCCCAAGCACATCGAGCGATTCGCCGAAGCAGTCCATGAGCACGCTCCCGTAGGCTATCGTGTAGCCGCTTCCTAAATACGCGATTCGCAACAAGGAGAATCTGAATGACCAGTCTCAAGAACGCTCAGCGAGGCAGAGTTCGCGAGGTGATTGCCAGGTACGGCAAGTGCATGGAACTCATATCCATGGACCCCAACTTCCATGAAATCACGGTCGGGCTGTACGTCAAGGACGGAATAGGCACAGTATGGACGTTCAGTGGGAAGCCGGGCGTGGAGAAACGGGTGGAGGAGATCCGCGACCAACTCGTCACACTCGGCGGAATGGTCCCTGTCGACGGGATACACAACCAAGCCACATTCCCCGACGGCGAGATGTACGAACGTCCGCTCCGATTCCTACTCAGACAGGCGGTGGAGAAGCCGTATGGCACTACCCACCCCGAGGGCCGAATCGAAATCAAGGATCTCCGCTCTCCCCTGCAGATCATCACCACGCCGGAGGAGATTGACGGACGCTGGATCTATCGCGTCACCGCCGAAGGCGAGTACAAGAACCCGAAGATGCGCGTCCGCGCCGTCACGCAGGGATTCGTCCGCTATGGCGAAATGGAGAAAGTCGACGTAGACGCCGTGACGTTCCCTCACGGAGGCCGTAGGGATGAGCTCATCCGCCTCGTCCTCCCCTACGCCCGCAACGTCACCGGCACGGCAGACATGCTGGAAGCCGAGGCCCTCCGAGGCCAGATGACGACGGGCACATTGGGCTTCGCGCAGACGTAGAATCGTTGATGGTTCTGCATACGATGAAAGGAGACACACCATGCCACTCCAAGAGACGATGACACCAAGAGAGCGAGTCCTGAACGCCCTCGCTGGCAAACCGGTCGACAGGACGCCGGTATCGAATCCCACGAACGTGGCGACGGTGGAGCTCATGGACATGGTCGACGCGCCGTTCCCCGACGCCAACCGCGACCCTGAGATGAACGCTCGCCTCGCAGCTACGGGTTACACCGAGCTCGGTTACGACTCTATCATGCCGTACTTCTCCATCATCCAAGAGTCGTCTGCGCTCGGTTGCGAGATGCAGTGGGAGGAGAAGGACAACTGGCCGACGGTGCGGATGGCAAATCCGATCTGGGACGGTCCGGACGACGTCCACATACCTAGCGGGTTCCTTGAACATAAGGACAACGTAGCAATCACACGCTCCCTCTCTATCCTTAAGCAGGAGTTCGGCGACGAGGTCGCCATCATCGGCAAGACGATGGGGCCTTGGACGCTTGCCTACCACGTCTTCGGCGTCGAGAAGTTCCTCCTCATGTCCATTGACGACCCGGACATCACGCTGGAAACGCTCCACAAGCTCAAGGAGATTTCGGTACTCTTCGGCCAGGCCCAAATCGACGCCGGGGCTGACGCTCTCACCTTCCCCGACCATGCGACCGGCGACCTCGTAAGCGGCGCCTACTACGACCGCTTCCTGTTGGAGATTCACCAGGAGATGGCCGAGCGCCTGCAGGTGCCGCTTATCCTCCACATCTGCGGTAGGACCGTTGACCGCATGGAGGGCATCGCCAAGAGCAACATGGCCGCCTTCCACTTTGACTCGAAGAACGATCCGCAGGAGTCTATGGACGTCGTCGACGGAGGAATCCGGCTCGTCGGCAACATCAACAACCCCGTGACCCTCTACTCGAAGGGGCCGGAGGAGGTACGAGCCGAGGTCTACCGCGCCCTCGACGCCGGCGTTGAACTGATCGCCCCCGAGTGCGCGATTCCCCTCGCCACGAAGCTCGAAAACCTCTTGGAGATACCGCAGGCCGTCAAGGACTGGCACGAGGAGCACGACGGCGAGAACGGCCACGGCGCGGTGTCATAGCTCAGCAACGCGCCTGTTGCAGCATAGGACGGAACCGACCAAAGGGTTCTCCGGGTGTTCAATTGCGCCTTGGCGTATTACGGAAGGCCTTGTATTTTCGAAAAACAACTTAACCGATAATAATAAACGCTACCCTTTTCGATGCCGCTAATAAGAGCGCTTGTTTTCATAAAGCCGTATAACCAATAATAATCATTGCAACCCTTTTCGCTTCCGCTAATAAGGAGCAGCGTGACGGTCACGTCTGAACATAAACGCCGGCCTCATGGTCGTCTGGTGAATTGTCCTGGGGGATATCGGGCCTATGTGCCGTCCCCGCTTCCCCCACCCATAGCGTGGGACGCGGGACTCACCTTCAGTCTCTCATCAGCCGACCGCGCTATCGGCAGGCTTGCGGGTGAAGGGCGGCGACTACCCAATCCTCACCTCCTGATCCGTCCCTTTGTTCGCAAGGAGGCCGTCCTGTCAAGTCGCATTGAGGGAACTCAGGCGACCTTGGGAGAACTGCTCGCTGCCGAGGCAGGCGCGGACGTGGAGCGGAACCCAGCCGACTTACGAGAAGTAGGCAACTACGTGGCCGCCTTGGAATACGGCCTGGATCGCTCGGAGGCGCTGCCCATGTCGCTGCGTCTCATACGAGAGATACACGAACGTCTCATGAGCGGCGTCCGGGGCGACATCGCCACACCCGGTGAGTTTCGGCGCAGCCAGAACTGGATCGGGCCTCCCGGATGCACGTTGAACGACGCCACCTACGTGCCGCCCCCGCCCTCGGAACTGATGGTCTGCCTCGATGCGTGGGAGCGGTTTCTCCATAACGAGACCCTGCCACCACTGGTACACGCTGCCCTAGCCCACTCCCAATTCGAGGCGATTCACCCCTTTCTCGACGGCAACGGACGTGTCGGACGTCTGGTCATCACACTGTTGCTGATCGAGCGAGAGGTAATCCCCTCCCCTCTTCTGTACCTGAGCGCCTATTTCGAGGCCACGCGGGAGGAATACTACGCCCGACTCCTCGGCGTGACGGAACGCGGAGAATGGGAGGAGTGGCTGATCTACTTCCTTAAAGGGGTCGCTCTCCAGTCCGAAGACGCCGTAGAGCGAATTCAGCGTATCGACGATCTCTTCTCCCTGTGGAAGCGAGAGGTATCCGTAGACCGGTCCAGGTTCCCTGAGAGGGCGCTGGACCTCTTCTCAGAAAATCCCTTCTGGACAGTGGGTGGCGTAGCTGAGAGACTGAATGTTGCGTTCACGACGGCTCAGCGCGCCGTTGACCGGCTGGAGGCGTTGGGTGCCGTCGCACAGGTCGGGGAGGCGCGACGCAACCGGGTGTACTGCGCCGAGGCCGCCCTTGACGTATTGGAGGAGCCGCTCAGCCTGCCACGTTAGACGCTCCACAGGACGCGTGCAGTATTGCCTAACGCCGTCCAAGCTCTTTATATTGAGACCATCAACCGAAGGACACAGCTAGAAACAATGCCAAGAGTCATCGATTCACCGGAAGAGTTCACTATCGTCGGGGAGAACATCCACGCCACGCGTGTCCTCCTGCGCAACGGGCGACGCGCAAAGGCCCTCGACGACGGGACAGAGGTCGTGCCGTTCAGGGGACCGGGCGGGGAGCAGCGGTTGCTGACCGTCCCGGAGTGGTACAAGTCCACGCAGCCATACCAGCAAAACCAGATCAAGCACTTCCTCATCGCCATGCGGAAGGGCATCGAGGACGATGCCGACGAACGCGAGGAGGGCAAGGCGTACATTCAGTACGAGGTGCGGCGGCAGGTGCGAGCGGGCGCCAAGTATCTCGACATCAACCCCGACGAGGTCCACTACGACCTCGAGACGCAGAAGGCCTGCATGAGGTTCGCCGTCGAGGCGGTGCAGGAGGTCTCCCCTATTCCGCCGTCCATCGACTCATCCAACTCGGAGATCATTCAGGCGGGTTTGGAGGCCTACGACGGCTCCGCGGGACGCCCAATGATAAACTCGGTCGCGGCAGAGCGCTTGGAGGCCCTCGACATGGTCGTGGAGCACAACGCGCGCATGGTCCTCATGTGCACCGGCCCCGACGGCATGCCCCAAGACGACGGCGAGCGAATCGAAAACTTGAACTACATCATGGAACACGTACAGTCCAAGGGAATTCCGATGGAGGACATTTTCGTCGACGGGATAATCTTCCCCATCTCAGTCGACCCACAGTATGGCAACCACTACTTCGACGCCGTCCGCGCAATTCGTGAGCAATATGGCAACGAAATCCATATCGGCATGGGCTTAAGCAACGTCTCGTTTGGAATGCATGAGCGAAGGCTCCTCAACGACACGTTCATTTACCTCTCCATTGAAGCCGGAATAGACGCGGGCATTCTCGATCCCATTGCGACAAAGCTCGACAGGGTGTTTGCCCTCGACACCGAGTCTGAGCCGGTGAAACTGGCCCTCGACGCCCTCGAAGGGCGTGACGATTTCTGCATGAACTACATCATGGCCTACCGCGATGGTAGGCTGAAAACGTAGTGCCTTCAAATATCACGGTTTTTCCTGCTGTCGATAGCAAAAACCAGTCATTTGCTGAGCACGCCTGCCAGTATGACCGTCCCATCTCGCTAGGTTCGTTTGCCCCTTGAGCGTAACGCAATAATTTGACAAAGCGCCGTATTGGGCCGAATAATACGTACCTTGTGATGCTGATATTGAACGGGGTGGTGTATGCCAACGACGGAGCATGAAGGGCTGGAGAGGGAATTCCTCTACGTAACCGACCAGTTCGAAGCCAAGCACATCAAAAGTCTCTACGAGGGTAAAGACCCTCTCATGCACGAAATCGCCTACGCCCTCATCACGGGCAACGACGGCGAGGTGAGCCGGCTGGTCGAGCAAGCATTGGGCGACGGCTGGGAGGCCAACGACGTGCTCGACGACGGTCTCATCGCGGGCATGGCAGTGGTCGGCGTAAAGTTCCGCGACAACATCATCTTCGTGCCGGAGGTGCTCATCTCCGCTCGTGCGATGAAGGCCGGTATGGCGCACATCGAGCCGATCCTTTCGGCGTCCGGCGTGGAGCCAATCGGCACCGTTATCATGGGTACCGTCAAGGGCGACCTGCACGACATCGGTAAGAACCTTTGCATCATGATGCTTCGCGGCGCAGGGTTCGTCGTTCACGACCTGGGCGTCGACACCAAGAACGAGGAGTTCATCGACGCCGTCATGGAGCATGAGGCCAGGGTGCTCGGCATGTCCGCCCTGCTGACGACGACCATGCCGAACATGGGCCGCGTGATCGAGGCGTTCGAGGACGAAGGGATGCGGGAAGAAGTCAACATCATGGTTGGAGGCGCTCCCGTAACGCAGGAATTCGCTGAAGACATGGGCGCAGACGGCTACGGCGAGAACGCAATCGCAGCGGTGGATCTGGCAAAGAGTTTCGTGACTTCGGGCTAGGCGACGTTTTCTTATGACGCCCGATAAGACTGGCATGGCCGACCAAAAGATTGACAAAAGGCGCTACGAGGCCAGCCTCGGCCGCCTGTACGACATCTTCAAGGGTATGTCTGACACGGCGGACGAGGTCTCGCAGTGGCGCTGTCCGTACAAGAACGTCGAGTCGCGCTGCACTGCCAAGTTCCCCTGCCGGAACCAGCATTTCACGAACATTCCTAACGATCTGCCCATCTGCACCGGAAGCGACAAGCTCGACTACCGGAGCGCGTGGGAGGTCTAGCAAAGCGTTGAATGCCGCTCCGCGCTACTCTTCAAGTATCAGCAGTCTGACTTCCACACTAATGTGGCTCAACGTGCTTGGCAGGACAGTGATCCCATAGCATGAGCAACATCACCGTCCGCCAGCTGAACGAAGACGACGCCCACACCTTTCAAGAACTGCGTCTCAGGGGACTGCAGGAACACCCCGATGCATTCGCCTCCACGTACGAGCGCGAGATTGCATACTCCATGGAATTTGTAGCGGAGCGGCTTCGCCGTACCGTGAAGTCGTCGAACAACTTCACGCTTGGCGCATTTCGCGAGGAGGAACTACTGGGACTGGTCGGGTTCTACAGGAAGACAGGAGAGAAAGAGGAGCACCGGGGCCACATCTGGGGAATGTACGTCAGGTCCGATGAGCAGGGAAAGGGTATCGGGAAGGTCCTCCTCGCCGATGCGGTAGAGCGCGCTAAGTCTCTCCCCGGGCTTGGGCAGATCGAGCTCTGCGTCGTCACTCGAAACGAGCAGGCACGAAACCTATACGCCTCGCTCGGTTTCGCCTCGTGCGGCATCGACCCGCGTGCCCTCTTCGTTGATGGTGAATACCTCGACGAGGAACGCATGGTCCTTATCCTCGACTGATGTTGGCATAATGGGACGAATTCCCCTCCGACTGCGCTAAACTATCCGCATGTCTCCAATCCGACACGACAACCGTAAACTCGATTCGGTTACCGGCAAGACTATCTTCGAGTACGCGGACACCCTCCGCATACGAGTTCCGACCTCCTGCAACCGCAGCGGCGAGTGCCACGAGTGCATCGTAGAGATCAGGCAGGGCGAAGACGCCCTCAACACTCCTACCCCCGAGGAAGCCTTCCTCCGCGACAACTACCGTCTGGCCTGCCAGGCATACGTGACAGACCCCGACGCCGACATCGAATTCGGCATTCTCCGTCGCCAGCCACGCATCCTCACACAGACCATCAAGCGTTCCGTGCCGCTCGTCCCTTCCGTCTCGCGACGAGACGACGGAGTCTATTACCTCGACAACCGTATTGACTCGTACAAGGGCAGAATTTACGGGCTTGCTATTGACGTGGGCACGACGACCGTGGTGATGAATCTCGTCGACCTCGAATCGGGCGAAGTGCTCCACACCGCATCGTTCGAGAACCCCCAGCGGTTCGGGGGCAGCGACATCATGCACCGCATCTCCTACGACGGCGGCGAGTTCCACGGCGAGTTGCAGCAAGTCATGCTCTCGTCGCTCAACTTCGAGATCGGGTGGATGGCGCGCGAGTTGGGCTTCCACCGCCGGAATATCTACGAGGTCGTGATCGTTGGAAACTCGACCATGCGGGATATTTTGTTCGGTATTGATGTCCAGTCGATCGGTGAGAAGCCGTACAAGTCGATGGTCGAGCATGAAGTACTCCGCGGTGAGAAGGAAACGACGGCCATCCACACGACCGCGTCCGATCTGGGCCTGCGCGTCTTTCCTCGCGCCCACATCTATGGAGGGCCGCTGATCGCAAGTCACGTGGGGGCTGATGTCACAGCCGATTTGCTTGCCATCGGTATGGACGAACAGGACGACGTGGTCATGCTGCTCGACGTTGGCACGAACACCGAGGTTGTCGTTGGCAACAAGCACCGCATCATGGCGGCCTCCTGTCCCGCAGGCCCGGCCTTCGAAGGTGGCGAGGTGATGTACGGAATGCCTGGTTACGTCGGCGCTGTCGAGTCGGTGAAGCTCACGGATGACTCGTGTGAGTGTCAGACCATCGGCCAGGCCGACGCGCAGGGCATTTGCGGCTCCGGCCTGATCGACCTACTGGCGGAGCTCCGCCGCACCGAAAAGATGAACAGACTAGGAGTATTCGCCGACGGCTCGCAGGCTTTCACCTTCCTGCCTGACAAAGACATGACCCTATCAAGGGCCGACATCAGCGCGCTCGCGCAGGCAAAGTCGGCCAACTTCTGCGGCCAGTATATCGTCCTTCGCAACTACGGCGTTCCTATAGAAAAAATCTCCAAACTGTACTTGGCGGGCGGCTTCGCCAACTACATCGACGCTCAGAACGCTGTCAACATCGGTTTCGTCGCCAACTTCCCGCAGAGCAAGATCGAGAAGGTCGGCAACGCCTCGCTGGAGGGGGCCACGGTCATGCTCCTCAACACAGACATGCGAGAGGTCGCCGAGAACATGACACGCAACGTGGAGCACATCGAGCTTGAGACGACGCCCGACTTCTTCGAAGTGTTCGTGGAGGGTTGCATGTTCGATCCGATGACGGCGGCGATTCAGTGACCGTTCCGTTGACACATTTATATCGCCCTACTACACTCCCCTACGTCCAAAGTAAGGACTGATAGCGACGGAGATCCCATGAATACCCCTCCCCGCCTCATCTACTACAGCGACGCGCACCACTACCACGCCAAGCGTCTCGACCCGCCGCTGAACAAACATAAGATGCGGTGGCCCATCGACGAACTCGTGGGCACCGGGGTGGATATGCTGGCGTTCGGGCTGGGATTCGGCGACGTCTACTTCCACCAGACCAAGATCGGACGTGTGGTGGGACAGGAACAGGAGGTCTGGGAGCACTTCATCAACTGGCGGATCATGCGCATGGTGAAGGACGCCCACGACATGGGTACCGATCAGGTCAGGGAGGTGATCTGGCGGGGGCGCGAGATGGGAATCCCCGTCTTCCCAAGCCTCAAACTGCAAGACCCCGCTCCCCAATTCCAAGAACGTTGCGGCTGGCTCAAGTGGCGACACGGTATGGAAGTCACCCTCGGCGAGGGCAACGAGCGTTATCCCAGCCACACGACTGAGTGGTGCCTCGACTATACCAACGTCGTCGTCCGCGAACACAAGAGGGCGCTCATCCGCGAGATGCTCGAAGACTACGGCGCGGAAGGCATCGAGTTGGATTTCATGTTCTTCCCGCTCTACTTCCGCGAGAACCAGACCGAGTCCGGCACCCAGGTGATGACCAAGTTCGTCGCCGACGTGCGGGCACTGGCGAATGAGGTCGGCTACGCTCAGGACCGCAAGATTCCCGTCATGGCGCGGGTGTGGTCCCGCCGTGACGACAACCTCGACATCGGCCTCGACGTGGAATCGTGGATCGCCGACGGGAGCGTGGACTACGTTGTCGGACAGATACCCCACTCTCTGCTCGACACCGGCGTCTCCGACGGCAGGTGGCTTGCCGACGCGGCCAATGCCGGGGGCGCCTCAGCGTACCTCCGACCGGGGTACCGTCTCAGTGACCTGCGAGCCAAGATCGCCAACATCGAAATGTTCCGCGCCTTCGCCCACACCCTCCGAGACCAGGGATTCGCGGGCATGTACCTCGGCTACCTGCCGTGGCCGTTCGCTGAGGCGGAGTACCGCCTCCTGCGCGAGATGGCCTACCCGGAGATGACCGCGCGGTTGAACAAGCGGTACTTTCTGCCGCCGAGGGAAGAACTGCAGACTTACGTCCGCCCCGACACTAGGCTACTTCCCATTGCCCTCGAAGAGGGCGTGACGGAGCGCATCCCTATCGGAGTAGCAGACGACGTGGAAGCCGCCATCGCAGATGGTGAGTCACGCGAGTCCGAACTAACCCTGGCCTTCCAGCAGTTCTGCGTCGAGGACGATGTCGCCCTGAGCTTCAACGGCGAGCCTCTTACCATCGACCGCACCAACATCTACGAGCCGAGCCGGGGACAGTACTGGCTCCGTTGGCGACTCGACGCGAGCGTGCTCAGAAAGGGCGGGAACGTCCTCGAAATCGGCATCGCGAAGAAGGAGCCGACGGCCGGCTTCGCTCGAACCCTGACCGGCGTCGAGGTTCACGTGCGATACCGTGAATTCGACCGCGCCGAGGCTCTCGACGCAGCGACCGTGGCGCCTGCGTCGTAGCCCCTTCCGTCGGATTCAACTTCGCCACGTTCCCGCTCTCGCCAAAATAGACCTTGACGGTCGAACGAACCCCGTACTACCCTACCCTCAAATCCCCTTTGCTTTCGCACCCCGCGAGAGCAAGCTTCGGAGAGCACGATGACCCAAGCAGTTGCGCTGCCGACACACCCGCGAGACGTCCGTGAACTGATCCGACATCGGGACTTCACCGGAATAACGGCAGGAGTGTCGCCGGGCTATGTTCAGGCGAACCTCGCCATCCTGCCGAAGGATCTCGCGTTCGACTTCCTGCTCTTCTGCCAGCGCAATCCGAAGCCCTGCCCCATCATCGAGGTCGTGGAAGCGGGCAAGGTCGAGCCTTCGCAGACCGCCCCCGGCGCGGACATCCGAACCGATCTGCCGAAGTACAGGGTCTACCGGTACGGCGAGCTGGAAGCCGAGATCGAGGACATCTCCGGTTACTGGAGTGACGACCTCGTCTCCTTCCTGATCGGGTGCAGCTACTCGTTCGAGAACGCGATGCTCGACGCGGGGATTCCGCTTCGACACCACGAGCAGGGTTCCAACGTCTCGATGTTCATCACCAACATCGACTGCGTGCCCGCAGGCATGTTCGCCGGACCGATGGTCGTCTCGATGCGCCCCGTCCACCATTCCAAGATCGTCAAGGCCGTTCAAGTTACGTCCCGGTTCCCCAACACGCACGGCGCGCCCGTCCACATCGGCGAGCCTCACGCCATCGGCGTCGAAGACCCCACAAAGCCGCACCTCGGCGACGCGCTCGCGTTCAAGGAAGGCGAGCTTCCGGTCTTCTGGGCGTGCGGCGTGACCCCACAGGCCGTCGCCATGGAGTCGAAGCCGCCGCTGATGATTACCCACTCGCCCGGCCACATGTTCATCACCGACCTCCGCGACGAGGACGTGTCCGTTTTGTAAAGCTGACGTTACCTAGTCGATCTGTCCCTCCGCAAGTTGGTGTGGGAAATGGGCCTCAATCTCATAGCGTATCTTCTCAACAATGTCGTCGATGCTGAGTGTCCCGTCTATGATCACGTTTGAACTCGCGCGCATCCGTTCTTGGAATTCCTCATAGAACGGTCTCGCCTGGGCGTGATATCCCGATAGGTCGTCCTTTACATGCTGGAGGACTTCGTCTGTCGTGCGGTGGCCCTCCCGATCGATCTCTCGTAGAACCCGCCTCGCCATTGCAACGTCCAGCGGCGTGTCGATGAATACCATCAAATCTATGAACCGTCCCGAATCCGTATGCGCTCTTCCGAGCGGCGCGTCGACCACCACGTGACTCGCAGGCCCCAAGATCGCGCCCCCAACTGGATACGGGATGCTCTCTCCCCCCTTCAACGCTCTCAAATGATTGGTGAAGACCGGGGTCATGTAGGCATCGTAGTCTGCTCCGGCAGCGAACCAGCGCTGAAGGTCGTCCGGGTGAACGTTGGTGTCGTCGTAGTCGTCGAAGTGGAGCGCAACGGCGTCTTCGAGGCCATCGACGAGACGCCGCGTAACGGCAGTCTTCCCTCCGCCCGTGACGGCGCTAATGCCAACTATCACTACCGAGTCCATGCCACAGCCTCACCTCATTGTCGTTCTCGAAGCAATTCGCTATGGTAGACTACCCGCCACACCGATCACCAGAGAAACGGAGCCTCACCTATGGCCTCGCAACCATTCAAGCTGGGGATATTCCTCAACGAACTGCAACTTCCGCTCGATGAGGGACTGGAGGAGGCGAGCAAGCTCGGCGTCGATTTCGTCTGGTTCACCGGTCTACCCGGAATGCCCGCTGTCGCCGATCTCTCGGATGCAGAGGCAGACGATATCCAGCGAAGGATCGAGGCAGCGGGTCTGGAGCACATGAAGGTCAGCGCAGGATCGCCCTTCAAGTTCCTCGATCTGACGGAGGTGACGGTCGACACGCTCGAAGACCACGAGGAATTCAAAGCCGACTTTCGCGCGATGGTGCGCTCAATGGAGCTTGCCAACCGCTTCGGTGTAGGAGCCGTATCGGTCTACAGCTTCGCGTGGCCCGGCGAGTATACTGCGGACAAGCCGACGTGGCCCATGCGCTGGATGACGCGCGGCGGCATCATCTCCGACGTGGAGATGGACAAGCTCGTAAAGGCGTACACGCTGATGGTCGAGCAGGCCGAAAAGCACGATGTCGATCTCGTCCTGTCCATGATGCCCTGGAACTACACCAACACGACCGCCAACTTCCGGCTGGTGGCAGAGCGCATCGGCTCTGACCGCATCAAGGCGATGTGGGGCGCTGCGGACAACTTCAACTGCGGGGAAAACGACGTGTCCACGCGGGGCTTCGTGAACATCAAGCCCTACGTCTTCGGGATGCACGTCAAGGACCTGCGCGTCAACGACGGCCTAAACCTCGACTTCGACTATCTGCCCTTCGGCGAGGGTGAGGTCGACTACCCCACCGTCTTCCGGAACGTCCGTGACAACGGCCTCGACCCGTACGTCTCGATCTCGACGCATTGGACGCCGGAAAACGGCGACCGCGTGGAGGCGATGCGGACGCAGGTCAGGAACGTCAGATCCCTCCTCGATACCCTCGACGACTGATCGAGAGACGGAATCACAAAGACTCCACTCTGCACGGGGACGCCAATGACCGAAAAGCTAAACGTCGCGATCATCGGATGTGGAGGCATCAGTCGCGGCCATCTCCCAAACCTCCTCAGAACCCCAACACTCCGCCTCATCGCCACGATGGACTTGATCGAGGAAGCTGCGAGGGAGAGAGCCGAGCAGGGCAACGCCCAATACTGGACGACCGACTACGACCGGGTTCTTGCCGACGACGAGATCGATGCTGTGCTGATCTGCTCCACGCACAGCACCCATACCGACCTGACGCTTCAAGCCCTCTCTGCCGGCAAGCACGTGTACGTCGAAAAGCCGCCCTCGATGACCGTTGAGGAGGCCAAGAGCGTCCAGAAGGCCTCTCATGAGACGGGGCTGCACGTCATGAGCGGCTGGTGGTTCAAACATTCGCCGATCACCAAGCGGCTCCGGG
The DNA here is from genome assembly GCA_028875495.1 of Chloroflexota bacterium. Taxonomy (GTDB): domain Bacteria; phylum Chloroflexota; class Dehalococcoidia; order Lucifugimonadales; family VXLM01; genus VXLM01. The sequence continues at coordinate 13,629 of JAPPDQ010000500.1, read as the reverse complement.
AGGTGATAAAGCAACCAAAGTTCATCCTCTTCACCTGCCGAATACCTGAACGAAATGTGCGGACGGGGCAACTGCACTCGTCCGACCCATACGCAGCCAACGGCATCCTCGACCTCGCCGGATACAACCTCCACTTCATTTGGCACGTCATGCGCTCGCAGCCGGTCGAGGTCTCCGCAATGGGTCTCGATGGCGGGGCGAACAACACGAGCTCCATCCTCATTCAGTTCGAAAACGGCGGATTGGCCGACTCCATCACGAGTCTTGTTGGGGGAGGCGGCATCATCCCGAAGCACTACGCCGAGGTCGGCGCGGGCAGCGTGAGCGCGGCTACTTTGCGCTTCGGCAACCTCGTCTTCGAGGGCACTGACGAACCAGGCATCGAGCACAACGAGTATCACGTAGGCTTCGACGAGGAGCTCGGCATGTTCGCGAAGCTCTGCCTCGAAGGCGGCCCGAACCCCATGGACCCGTGGGAGGCCAACGTGCCGACCGTCATATTTGAGAAAGCCGTAGAGTCGATGAAGACGCGCCGCGCGGTGCCGGTCAACATGGCTGACGAGTTCTACCTGCCCGACGGCGAGTTACCCCTCAGCATCACGCAGTTCGGCGACAACGAAGAGTGACGCGCTTCTCGATCGAACCCGACCGCGTCGACCTTCCATCGGGCGCAACGGCAGGCGCTCGGCGAACGTGGATCAAGCGGGATGGACGGCCCATCGCGGCGCTCAGCCAGAACGCCTACCGCGCGTACATCTATCCCCTGTTCACCCCGAGCGGAGTATCGGTCACGGCGGAGTCGCCCATCGACCACCCGCACCATAACTCGGTCACCGTCGGCGCAGACCACTTCGACTGTCTCTTCGTCTACGACGGCCATCGGACCGAGCGCGGCACCTACAACTTCTACGTTAACGAGACGTTCCAAGGACGCGCCACCGGGCGGATCGCTTCCGTATCAGTCGACTCGGAGGAGGTGCCCGATAACACTCTCCGAATCGTGCAGCGTCTGGAATGGCAAGGCCCTGTGGAATGGGGCGCGCCGGAACGCCGGATTCTAGCTAGAGAAACGCGGACGATCGATGTTCGTACCACCGAAGAGTCCAACATCCTCAACATCCGCTCACGCCTGGAACCGACCGACTGGGACATCTTGATCGGCCCTACCCGCCACGCCTACTTCACCGTCCGAATGGCGGACGGGCTGCGGGTCGTGGACGGCGGGAAGATCGTGGACGCCGACGGAAACAACTCGGTTCAGGAGATCAATGAGGGCGCTGCCACATGGGTGACAATGTCGGCAACAGGACCGCACGGGCGCGAAGTGGGAGTGACCGTTGTGGCACATGCGAGTCCTCTACCTACCGGATGGTACGCACACGAGTGGGGAACGGTCGCCCTCAATCCGTTCCTGCACGAAGAACAGTCCATACGGCAAGGTGAAGCGCTGGAGTTGGGCGTAACCGTGGTTGTCCACGACGGCCTGGTGTCTCGCGACGTGCTCGATAGCGTGTATGATGTGCGTGATCGGTAAGAATCCGTCGATATTGACTCAACTGGGAGGACGCGATGGCAGCCACCGATGACCTGACGCAGAACATCGAACACCTCCGCACCGAGGGATATTGCATCCTCGAAAACGTCATCCCACCCGACGATGTGGACGCGCTCAGGGACAGCGTTCTTGCTACTGCGGACTCCAAGGAGTACCAGGAGAGCCGCGACTTCATCGGCAACAACACAGATTTCCCGCGGTATGTCGGCAATGAACGTGTGCTGGGACTCGTCGACGCCATGCTGGGCCGTTTCGCTCGCATCGCCTTCACCGGGCCGATCATCCGGCAGGAGCGGGACAAGCGTGGCAACTGGCACTCGGACTGGCCGTTCGGGGCTGGAGGCGCGGCATTCATCCCGGAGCCGTACCCGGATGTCGTTGCCTACCTGACGAGCATATGGATGCTCACGCCCTTCTCCGCCGCAACGGGAGGCACGCTCATAATCCCGCGCAGTCCCACGTGGCGCATCGACCCCCTCGGCGGCAACGGCCCCGCCGCAGACGCGAGACACCCCGACGAGATCCACGTCACCGGCGACCCCGGCAGCGTGATGATCTTCGACAGCCGTATGTGGCACGCCAAGCCCAACAACGACGCCGACACGAGGCGTGTTGCAGTTAGAGTCTGCTTCGCCCCGTGGTGGCTCAACCTCGACGTGCTCGACCCCGACTCGATGGATGGACAACGCATGGCCTCCGAGGTCGGGGCCGGCCGTGCCACCGCATCACCCGCCATGCCCAAGATTCCGCGTGAGGCGTTCGAGTCTTTCCCCGAGCACGTCCAGCCGCTCTACTACCATTGGGTAGATAGGTAGCAAGCACGCCGCTAGATCAGCAGTTGCTTTCTGTATTCCAACATGTGCGGGGCCAACCTCGTCTCCCGCATGAAATCCACAAGATGCTCATGGATCTCTTCCGCTCGTTCGGGATATTGGGTAATGACGTTGCTCTCCTGTGTCGGGTCGGCCTTGAGGTTGTAGAGCTCGGAGCGTGTGTCTCCGGGGCTGTACAAAAGCGCCCAGTCATCCGTCGTGACCGTCGTCACATTGGCATGTGACATCCTGCGGCGCCGGTCGTCCACCGCGTTGACAGCGTCTCCGGGGTTGGCGAACGGCACCGTCGTCACCGTGAAGTCTCGGCCCGGCAGGGACGTATCGCGCATCTTCTCTAGCAGCGATCGGCCCTCGACCCACGACGGCGCTTCAAATCCCATTAGGTCAAGCACCGTCGGCATAACGTCCACGACAGAAGTCAGACCGTCATACGTGCCCGCTTCGACACCCGGCGCGGAGATGAGGAGAGGTATTAGAGCCAGTTCCTCATACAGCGGAGAAAAACCCCAGATGGCGTCGGACTCACCGAACTGGTAGAGCGACCCATCCGGTTTCTTGGCGAACTGGAGCTTGCCGAACCAGCCGCCGTGCTCCCCGAAGTAGAAGCCGTGGTCGGTAGTGAAGATGATCGCCGTCCTGTCGTTCAGTCCCATGTTTTCGACCATCCGCAGCAGGTACCCGACCCACGTGTCGACCATCGTGACCTCGCCGCAGTACGTCGCATGGGCCTTATCGACCAGTTCCGCTGAGTAGCCTGGCATCTCTTGCCACCGTCCGTAGATGGGATGGACAAGCTCCCCGTCGTATTCCGGCATGTACAGCTTCGTGTAATAGTCTGGCGCGTCCCACGGCTCGTGCGGGTCCCAAGTGTCGATGTAGAGAAAGAAGTCCTCCTGATAGTGAAGCTGCAGCCACTCCATCGCATTCGTGATCGTCCGCGCGACGTTCCTATCGGACTCGTACCTCCAGGCGTATCGGGCCTGTTCAGACTCGTGGTGCGCCGTCTCCGTCTTGAGAGTCCCGCCGCCGACCTGACCTGAGTACATGTTGAAGGTCTGAAACCCGCGGTCGTAGTTCATTCCTTCTCGGAGGTAGAAGGGCGTATCCACCATGGCGGCGGTGTGAACACCCTCCCCCGCTAGGACTTCGGCCAGAGTCGACACTCCGTCCGGCAGAGGCTCCCAGGTCATGAACGAAGCCGTCCATCTCCCAGTCGCGTGATCGGCCCGGGTCGGCATCGTGGGAAACCCGCCCGCGTAGTGGCGATTGAACCGCACTCCCCTGCCTGCCAGTGCGTCGAGCGACGGCGTAAAGATCCCAGGCATCTTGCCATACGCGCCGACGTGGTCCTGCCGGAAGGTGTCTGCGACGATCCAGATCACGTTCATGCGAACAGTCCCGAAACGAAGTTGCGGCGAACCATATCACAGTAAGGTAAATGAGTTCGCTCTTGACACTCCTATGAGGCAAATATAGACTTTGAATGAGTATAGTCCCTGGTGTCCGTCCCGGTGACGCACTCCAGGTTGGTATACACACTGTTAAGTGGGATGCTCACACGAGTATCCCACTTCCCTTTTTAGAGGATGCCGGAATTGGCAAACCGTGTGGCGATTTTCATAGACGGCGCTTATTTGGACTATGTCTTGAAAGAGGAATTCAAAAGTGCTCGCATTGACTATCGTGCTTTGTCCGAACAACTGGCGGGCGATTCGGACATCCTGAGAACCTACTACTACCACTGTCTTCCTCATCAAGGCAATCCGCCGACACGTCAGGAGAGTGACCGGTACTCGACCCAAAGAAGATTCTTCAACACATTGGATCGCCTCCCTCGATACACGGTTAGGCTAGGACGCTTGGCATTCCGTGGAGTAGACGAAAACGGTAGGCCGAGATATGAACAGAAGCGGGTCGACATTCTTCTAGGCGTAGACATGGTTCAGCTTGCGGCAAAGCAAGTAATTCAAGATGCAGTGTTGGTAGCGGGTGACAGCGACTTCATTCCCGCCCTCACCGCTGCCAAATCAGAAGGCGTGCTGATTAGGTTGTTCCACGGACAGCGGCCACACTCAGACCTATGGCAAGAGGCGGACGAGAGGACCCAATTCACGCAGGGATTTGTGGACGCCGTCTCGATGAGTCTCACTTCATAACCGTCGTCTGCCAGCCCCATCTTGGCGAGCGAAGACCAACAGGCTATGATGAACCCCTATCTTCTCACCCGGCGAATCGAAAAAGACAAAGGAGTCACTAACAGCCATGGACTCCATACCGGTCAAGTTCCCGGAAATCTACGAAGGCTTTGCGAATGCCGAGGGCGTACTCCGCATCTCATCCGATGCCCTGACGCTGGAGTATCAGGTAAAGGACAACCTCATCGGAGTGGTGAAGTCGGGTGTAAGTACGGCCGTCATCCCCTTTGATCACATTGATGAGGTCGATTTCCGGTCCAAATTTCTGTGGACGAGCCTCAACATCAGGGTGGACAGCATGCAAATCGTAGGGGACGTGCCCGGCGCCAAGCAGGGCACGGTCAAACTCAAGATTCCTCGACGGTACAAGAAAGAGGCCGCGGAGATAGCTCACGAGGCCTCAATCCGGTCATCACAGAGCAAGCTCGATAGGCTCGAAGGTGATGCCGACGCATTCTGACCCTATAAATGAGGGCATCCTCTCTAGTCTGGTGCTGGGACGCGCATAACTCACTGTCGGGCGTGTTGACGGTTGGCGCTCCCCGCCATTAGTGTGGGACGTAGGGAGGCGCTGAACCCGGCTCCCTTCTCACCTCCCAAACCGACCGATGGAGCAACCAATATGAAGGCGGTCTACGTCACGGAACACGGCGGCCTCGACGCGTTGCAGTACGGCGAAATGCCTGAACCGGTCGTCGGGCCGAATGACATCAAGGTCCGAGTGCGCGCCTGTTCGCTGAATAGGCTCGATATCTTCACCCGGCAGGGCATCAAGGGCACGCGCATGGTCTTCGACGGTCCTCACATCCTCGGCGGCGACGTGGCGGGCGACGTGGCAGAGACCGGCAGCGAGGTGCAAAATGTGAAGGTGGGCGATCGCGTCGCCGTCAATCCTCGCCTCACCTGCAGCCAGTGCCAATACTGCATCGCGGGTGAATCAGAGCTGTGCATCCGGCCCGGCAGGATCGGCTCGACCACGAATGGCGGGTACGCCGAGTATGTCAAGGTGCCGGGCGTGAACGCCGTCGTCCTGCCCGACTCGATCTCCTACGTCGAGGCGTCATCCCTGCCCACGGTCTTCATGCCCTCTTGGACGATGCTCATCCGCCGTGCGAACCTCCAGGCGTGGGAAACGGTGTTGGTGCTGTCGGCCTCCAGTGGCGTCGGTTCCGCCGCCATTCAGGTGGCCAAGAACATCATTGGAGCCAGGGTGATCGCTACGACCAGTTCCGACAAAAAGGCGGAAATGGCGAAGGCCCTCGGTGCCGACGAGGTTATCAACTATTCCCGTGAGGACATCGCTGAACGCGTAAGAGAGTTGACCGACCGGCGCGGCGTCGACGTCGTGGTCGATCACGTCGGCGAAACGTTCTGGCCTGCTGCTTCGAGGTCCTTGGCTCCTGGTGGACGATACGGCATCTGTGGCGTTACCACCGGATACCGAGGACAGCTTCAAATGGGCGTTCTCTTTGTCAGAAACCAGACCGTTTTCGGCGTCTTCATGGGCCACCAGGAAGACCTGCGCCAGATCATCGAAATGACGGCGAAGGGAATTATCCGAGGCATCGTCCACGACACCTACCCACTGCAGGACACTGCGGTCGCACACAAGGTCATGGAAGAGCAGTCGTTCTTCGGTAAGCTCGTTCTGACCGTCGACTAGGCTATTCTTCCGAACCCCTCGCGCTCGACCTTCCCGCCCGCGTTCTCAGAGGCACTTCCTTCAGGAAGAGCGTCGCAACGAATCCTACGACCAGCGTTGCCGTCGCGAGGATAAATACGTCGCTGATGGCAGATGCAAGTGTCTCTCGTAGTGTTGTCAGCAATACCGATAGAACCTCTGTACCCTGCTCTCCCCCGCCGGAAAGACTCGTCTTTAGTCCCTCCAAGGCCTCGGGGTTGACGAGCGCCTGAGGATTGTTGCTCATCTCAGCGAGCTGTTCCTCCGGTAGCGCCTCTTTGACCTCTGACGGAAGCGAGTCACCGAGTCCGGCCGCAAATCGACTGGCCATATACGAACCCAGCACGGCCAGGCCCAGTGACCCTCCTACCGAGCGATAGAACTGCGTTGCCGAAGTCACCGCGCCCAGCAGGTTATGCGGAACGGCGTTTTGGACGGATATCGTGAAGCTTGGGAAGGTTATGCCGAGACCGAGGCCCATGATGACGATGCTTGCGACAGCCTGCGCGAACGAGGTGTCCGCCGTCATTCGGGACATGAGCACCATTCCCCCGCCCATGATCGCAATGCCGATGAGTCCCTGAATGCGGTAGTGGCCGCCGAACCTCGACAGCGTCTGCCCCGCCAGCGTTGCTGTCACGACCATGCTGAGCATCATTGGCGTTAGGAACGACCCGCTGCTCGTAGCCGAGGCTCCCAGCACTCCTTGGAAATACAACGGCACGAAGATGATGGCCCCGAACATCCCGAAACCGGTTACGAAGACCGCGATGAGTGAGACGCTCACAACCCGGTTCGAGTAGATACTCAGCGGCATGATCGGTTCGTCGGCCCGTTGCTCCACGGCAATGAAGATCGCAGTCATGATCGCTGCGAAGATGAGGATGCCGAGCACCTGGAAGGACAGCCACTCGATGTGGACACCCCCCAGTGAGAGACCAACGAGCAGCGGCACGACGATCAGCACCAGCAGCGCCATGCCCGCGTAGTCCAAGCGTTGCGCCAGCCGTTCGGGCCTGATGTTGGGAAAAAATCGAATGAAGAGGCCAATCACTATGAGGGTCAGCGGGACATTTATATAGAAGACCCAGTTCCACGACAGACTGTCGGTTATGAACCCTCCAAGTGTCGGGCCGATCACCGACGACAGACCAAATACACCCGCGACGATGCCCTGGTACTTGCCGCGCTCCGCCGGAGGGAAGAGATCGCCAACCGACGCGAACGACAGCGCCATGACGCTGCCGCCGCCGATCCCCTGGATCGCCCGGAAGAAGATGAGCTGGTTCATCGTCTGGCTCGCCCCTGCCAGCACCGACCCGACGAGGAACACGATGATTCCACCCAGGAAGAACGCCTTGCGACCATACAGGTCGGACAGCCGACCCACGATGGGGACGGCGGTCGTCGAGGCGACGAGGTAGGAGGTCGTGACCCATGTGAACCGGTCGAAGCCACCGAGGTCCGCGATGATGCGGGGCATGGCGGTGCTGACAACCGTTTGATCGAGCGCCGCCAGAAATAGTGCGAGCATGAGCCCGCCCATCGTGAAGACGATCTGCCGCCGGGGCATCGGCTTGAAGTCCGTCTCGTACGTGGGAGGTTCGCCGCCCCTCAGTCCCTGTTGTCCCTCCGTTTCAGAATCCGATGCCATGCTCACCTGGGACAGCCGAACGACATTGCCGCCATGGGGGCGACTGAATAGTGGATTCGCATGAATCAATCATACGCTTCACGTACACCCCGAACAATCAACCAATCCCGTCTTCTTTCAACCACGGAAAAATCCCGGTTTATAGCGAAATTAGCCATCTTAGTGTTTTTTTGTAAACTGGGATAAACTTGCTATAATTGAACCTACGAACTGCGGCCCCTCTGCCCAAGACGTAGCTGGCGTTAACGACTCCCCTACGACCTTCCCTGAACCCGCCTCGAATGAAACAGGTAGTGGTTGGCATACCCGGCATACGGCGCGAAATACTCCTGAGCCCATGCACGGACGCGGCGTATGTCGCTCGATTTTACGCGACGCGCCCTCGGGTAGCGCTCGCGCAATATCTGACGGATATGCGTATCAACCGGGAAGGCCTCGGGCTTGTCCATGCAAAATAGCATGATGCAGTTCGCCACCTTGTCCCCCACCCCCTCGAGGGTCATCAGCGCGCCGAGCGCGTCGTCGTACGAGGCATCGCGAAGGGCCATGAGATCTATCCCGCCCCTTGAGACCCTTTCGGCGGCTGAGACGATGTACCGCGCTCGATAGCCGAGGCCAAGATCGCGTAACGCCTGCTCTCCTGCCGCTACTAGCGCATCCGGTGTCGGATAGGTGTGGCGGGTATTTCCGCCGAAAGACACAGGTCTGCCAAATGACCGGCACATGTCCTCGACGTTTCGGGTGATTCGGAAGACGTTCGG